>CALASU010000042.1 GCA_937888765.1 uncultured Clostridia bacterium
TATGATAAATGGTACTCGCACCATATAACAACAATAAGGAAATGCCAAACACCGTAAATCCAATCAGATGCAGTTCAGAAGCCTGTGTCCTTGCCTGCTGCAGCAAAGCAATAAAAATCGGTATCACCGCCAGAAATCCAATAAAATGCGTCAACGCACTGATAGGATCTCTTGCCTTCCAATGTAATCTGTTTTCCAAAACAACCACCTCGCAACACATAGTTTTTAATACTACTTCTTATTATATTGATATCATATCACAGTATGCACACCATTTCAAGGAAAAAAATCGTTTAAAACTTGATACAGAGTTTAAAATACTATATAATGAAGCTATATTTAATTTTGTTTCGAGGTGAACCGATATGCAGACATTTCATGAGGTAGTGACAGGGTTCGCTGCCCAGATTCGTTCTTTTGATGTCATTGAAATAGAAGATATCCCCAATATTGACCTATACATGGATCAGGTAACAACCTTTATGAATAAAGGTCTTTCCAGATATAAAAGAAACGAACAGGACAAAATCCTTACCAAAACCATGATCAACAACTACACAAAGGCAAAAATCTTCCCTGCTCCAATCAAGAAGAAATACAGCCCTGCGCATCTGATGCTGCTGATTATGATTTATCATCTGAAATCTGTCCTGTCGATTCACGATATCGGCGTTCTGTTCCGTTCTGCTCTGACAGAGCCGAATAAAGAAAAACAGGCACGTATGATCCGTACAATTTACAGCGGCTTTGTGCTTTTGCAGAAAGCAAATAAAAAGTATCTGCTGGATGCTGCAGAAGGCAGACCTGACGAATCCTATTACGGACAGAATCAGATTCTGGAATTTTTCGAGCAGAAAAAACGTCCCGAATTCAATGATGATGAAATCAAACGTATTCTGCTGACACTTGCCCTTGTGCTCCGTTCCAATGCGGAAAAACAGCTTGCAGAAAAGGCACTGGATTCTTATTTTTAAACGCAAAAAAGCAACCACACATTTTATTATGCTTGGTTGCTTTTTTTGTTATATCTATAAATCAAAATTCTTCCGCAAAAGCGTATGCTTTTGCAAATCGGGATGCAGGGAAATGCTTCCCCTGCCAGGGGTTTGGGGGCAAAGCCCCCAAAATTTTAAAACAATGTTAACTGGTTTGTTTCGGGAATGCCATTCAGCACTCCGTTTTCTTTCAGCAGATCAATCAGAGAACGTCCCAGAGTGGTTCTTTCCTTGAGTTCCTCAATCGTCTTGAACTCACCCGCTTCTCTGCCCATCATCAGACTGTGTGCCGCTGTTGCCCCAAAACCCTGCAGGGAACTGAACGGCGGCAGAAGTCCGTCTTCTGTCAGTATGAATTTCTTTTCATCCGATTTATACAGATCAATCGGCAGGAACTTGAATCCTCTGGCGTAGAACTCAACCACGATTTCCAGTACTGTCTGTTTACTCTTATCCTTTGCCGTTGCTTCCTGTCCCTTTGCATGGATTTCCCGAATGGCATTCTTCGCCACCTCAATCCCTTTACACATACAGGAATAGTCAAAGTCATCGCAGGCTCTTACCGTAAAGTATGCCGCATAATACGCTTCGGGATAATTGATCTTGAAATACGCAATACGGAATGCCATCATGACATACGCCGCTGCATGGGCTTTCGGGAACATGTATTTGATCTTCTGGCAGGATTCGATATACCAGTCAGGTACATTTGCTTCTTTCATAATCGTAATATCATCCTCAGACAAGCCTTTCCCTTTTCGTACATTTTCCATGATTTTAAAGGATTTCTTTTTATCCATCCCCTTATTGATCAGATAGATCATAATACTGTCACGGGTAGAAATGGTTTCTTTCAGCGTAATTGTACCATTTTCAATCAGTGTCTGTGCATTGCCCAGCCATACGTCGGTACCGTGGGAAAGCCCTGAAATACGCAGCAGATCCGCAAAAGTCTTTGGCTTCGTATCCAGAAGCATCCCGCGTACAAATTTTGTACCGAATTCGGGAATCCCCAGTGTGCCCGTTTTGCATCCGATTTCCTCTGCTGTTACTCCCAATGCCTTCGGGGATTCAAACAACGACATCGTTTCAGGATCGCCTAAGTTTACATCCTGCGGATTAACCCCTGTCAAATCGTACAGCATACGAATTACCGTAGGGTCATCGTGTCCGAGCAGGTCAAGCTTCAGCAAACGCCCGCTGATAGAATGATAATCGAAATGTGTTGTTGTAACGGTAGAATTGACATCGTTCGCAGGTCTTTGAATCGGACAGAACTCATAGATATTATGATCACTGGGAACAACCATCAGCCCACCGGGGTGCTGTCCTGTTGTACGCTTGATCCCCGTACACCCTTCCACCAGACGATTGATCTCCGCATTATGCGGTGTCATTTCTCTGGCATCAAAATACTTTTTGACAAAGCCATATGCTGTTTTATCTGCCAGTGTACCAATCGTACCCGCTTTGAATACATGCCCTGTGCCAAACAATTCCTCTGTATAGGCATGTGCGTGCTGCTGATATTCCCCCGAAAAGTTCAGGTCAATATCGGGTTCTTTATCCCCTTCAAAGCCAAGGAATGTCTGGAATGGAATATCATGTCCGTCTTTATGCAGCAGCTCGCCGCAGACAGGACAGATTTTATCGGGCATATCACAGCCGCTTGCTTCTTCCATTGCATAGGATTTTACCACCTCGGAATCAAAATCCGAATATTTGCAGTTTCGGCAGATATAATGCGGCGGTAAGGAGTTTACTTCCGTAATCCCTGCCATATTTGCCGCAAAGGAAGACCCTACTGAACCACGAGAACCCACCAGATAGCCGTCCGCTACAGATTTCCATACCAGCTTCTGTGCAATGATATACAGAACCGCATAGCCGTTGCTGATAATAGAGTTCAGCTCTGTTTCCAGTCTGTCCCTTACGATTTCTGGCAAAGGATCGCCATAGATAGAAATGGCTTTATCCATGCAGATCTGACGCAATTCATCATCTGCCCCTTCGATACGAGGCGGGAATGTGCCGTCCGGAATCGGTTTTATCTTCTCAATCTGATCGGCAATCAGATTTGTATTGGTGATAACGATTTCTTTCGCTTTTTCCGCTCCCAGATAGTCAAATTCCTTCAGCATTTCCTTCGTGGTTCTCAGATACAGCGGTGCCTGATTATCGGCATCAGCAAAGCCTTCCGCTGCCATAATGATCTTACGGAACACACTATCCTGCGGATCAATAAAATGTACGTCGCAGGTTGCCACAACAGGCTTATTGTGTTCCTCACCCAATGCCACAATGGTCTGATTGATTTTTTTGATATCCTCAAAGGAATGGATATTATCTACCTTAGGGGATTCAATCATAAACTGGTTATTGCCTAAAGGCTGAATCTCCAGATAATCATAGAAGTTCACAAGTTCTTCTATTACCTGCTTCGGCTTATTGTCAAGCAAAGCACGGTACAATTCCCCCGCTTCACAGGCACTGCCCAAAATCAGCCCTTCCCGCATCTGCATCAGCTTGCTTTTAGGGATACGGGGTCTGCGGTGGAAATAGTCGATATGGGAAAGCGAAATCAGTTCATACAGATTACGCAAGCCGATTTCATTCTTTACCAGAATGATCGCATGATGTGCTTTCAGTTTTTTATAATTGACTGTCTGACTGGAAAAAACATTGATATCATCTACGGTATGGATATTCTTTTCCTCCAGCATGTCCACAAATTTCAAAAATACTTCTGCCGTTGCTTCTGCATCGTTTACGGCTCTGTGATGTCCTTCCAGACTAACCCCCAGATGCTCGCAGATCAGATTCAACTTATGCTTCTTCAACTCTGGCAGTAAGGAGCGGGACAATTCCAGCGTATCCAGTACGGTATTTTTCACATCTACACCCAGAGCCTTTTCTGCATTCACACGGATAAAGCCCATATCAAAGCCCGCATTATGGGCAACGATTACCGCATTACCACAGAATTCCAGAAACTTCGGTAAGATTTCCGCAATCACAGGCGCATCGGCAACCATTTCATCCGTAATGCCTGTCAATTCCGTGATCTCCTCGGAAATCGGCTTTTCGGGATTTACAAAAGTACTGAAGCGGTCAATGATTTCGCCGTTTTGTACCTTTACAGCCCCGATTTCTGTAATACGCTCTGTTTCTCTGGAAAGCCCTGTTGTTTCAATGTCGAAAATGACAAAGGTATCCTGCAAGGACTGCCCTCTTGGCATCATGACCACACTGCCCAGATCATCAATCAAATAGGCTTCTACACCATAGATTACTTTTAAATCTGATTTCCCAACGGCATTCATCGCATCCGGGAAAGCCTGTACCACACCGTGGTCTGTAATGGCAATCGCCTTATGTCCCCATGCAATCGCACGTTCGATATATTTCTTAACAGAGGTTACGCCGTCCATACTGCTCATCTGGGTATGCAGATGCAGTTCTACACGTTTCTCTTCCGCATCATCCATACGCATCGGCGGTGCTTCTGCTGTCATGATATTCTTCGCCATAATGTTGATTTCTTTTGCATATTTGTCAAACTGTACATCGCCCTGTACTTTCAGATATTTGCCTTTTTTAATCTTGTCGTTCAGTTCTTCATCAAAAATACTCTTTTTAACGAAAAACTTAACGGTAGTAGAATCGCTCATATCTGTAATATCAAAGGAAACGATATATTTTTCGCCTTTGATTTCACGGGTTTCAATATTAAAGATACGCCCTTCCACAATAACTGTTTCGCCTGCTATCTTGGTATCTATGATCTTGGAAAGACTGCCATGGATTTCCTTCCCGAACAGAATCCCTTTAGAGATAGAAGCCGAAACTGCCGCAACCTCTGCATTTTTCTTATCCTGTACAGCTGTTGTCTGTGCAGATGTGATATTGCGGCTGATCAGTTCCATTTTATGTATCTGTTCCTGCTCGAAACGGGCAATTTCTTCAGGTGTCAGCTGTACATTTTTAAACTGTACGGTCAGATGCTGTCCCGTTTCATCCAGTATCATTTTCATGATATGGTCATCCAACCGCTTCTGGGAAAGATAATATGCCATATTGTTTTTGACGAAAATCTGCATTTTCTCATCCCGCATTTTCCATTCTGCATCGGAAATAACCCCTGCACAGATCTTACTCTGCTGTGCAATGTAGGTGCGGATGGTTTCCCAGTAGCCCTCTGCCAAAGACTGCGGGGACTGTTTCTGCATATCATATGCAATATCAATTTTAATTTCTCTTACTCCAGGAAGCTGACGCTGCAGCTCTTCTTTCAGGTTGGCGGCATCCAGATCCGTGCCGCGCATGTGGACCATGACCAGGGTCAGCTTGCCGCTTTTCTGGCCGCGTGTGCGCAGGCCCTGGCCTTCCAGGCGCTGGCGCAGGCGATCGGCATCGTCCACATT
>CALASU010000043.1 GCA_937888765.1 uncultured Clostridia bacterium
AACCAGCGACACGCGGATTTTCAGTCCGCTGCTCTACCGACTGAGCTATCTGGGCATAAGTTGTATAGTTTGCTGCTGTCTGTTGATAAGCTGCCCGAGACCGGGATCGAACCGGTACGGGTGTTACCCCGCAGGATTTTAAGTCCTGTGCGTCTGCCAATTCCGCCACTCGGGCTCATCAATCTTGCGTTTCCGTCAGCCGCTCACTTAATATACCAAAAGTCTAAAAGTTTGTCAACACCTTTTTTCAATTTTTTTCAATTTTTTTAATTTCGAGGGATGCTGTCCCTCGAAATTAAATTCTGAGCTATACTTTCCCCAAATATTCCCTATCTCCATATACAAAAACAACTTCCCCCTTAGCATTTCTGCCTTCCAGATATACCACAGCACTGTCCCAGCCATTCATCCCTGTTTCACACAGCAAAAGACCGTCTTCCCCCACAGTACAGTCAAATTTCTTCCATTCATCCATTTCTATATCTTCTGCAACAAAAGAAATCTCTGTCACATCAGGGCATCTGGAAAGCCCGATATATTTTCCTTCTCTCATGATATACCCTTTAACAGAGCCATCCTCCACAGGAAAAGCCCCGTCAACCATACCGCCTTTCATACGCCAGAAGAAAAAATGTGTTTTCTGCGCAGGCACGGCAAACAGCCCTTCTTCCTGCCTTCCCACAACCATCACACTGCCATCTGTAAGGTCATATTGCAATATGATCTCCTCAGAAGGTCCGTTTCTTAGCCCACGCTCACAGGCATAAAATACATCCTCCGGACTGAAATAGAAACGATTCTGCTGTATATAGAAACAGGAAAGTCCCAAAAGCAAGACAATGTAAAACAAAAGTTCTCTTTTTCGTTTCATTTCTCCCACACCTCCCCTGTTTCCAGATCTACAACAACAACCAGATTACTACAGGAAATTTCCAGTATTTTTGTATTTGGCGGCACATCATGCAGGATATCCTGTCCGATTCCATAATACCCCCCCTGCTTCCATCCGCCGCCGCTTATACGCAGACGTTCTCCATTTTCATCAAATGCCTCTGCAGAAATGCCAAGTCCCCAATCAATGCTCCGTGCAAAGGGACTTCTTTCGGAAGCATAGCGAATATCCAGCGTGCCGTCTTCATAGTAGATCACTTCCTTCAAGATCAGAGTATCATCATAAATCGGATATTCTTCGTTGATTGTAAGCCGATATACTTCCACACTCTCTGACTGCAATTCATACTCCTGAAAAAACGGGGAACATAAGCCTGAAAGCAGACTGAACAGCAGCGGCAGATTCACAAGCAGCAATACGATCACAGCCGCTCTCGCCCCCCGCCAGAGCCAGCCCAGCAAAACCCCATGCTCCTTATCTAACGCCCTGCCAATCTCCTCTGCATCCCCCATATACTGTAAGACAGCCTCTGCAGCGGCTTCCTCGCTGAAGCCGTCCGCCTGCAGTTCTTCATATAGATCTTCCATATGCTCGTTCAATTCCCTGCGGATGGCTCTATGATCATAGCGAAAGCGTACAAAAGACAGTACTTCCTTGAGATACGCCTGCCATTTTTCTTCTTTCATCTCTTCACCCCCTCAGGCGAATTGGTTCATACCAATCACACGATTGACAGAGCCGCAGAATACTTCCCATTCCAGTTTTTCTTTTTCCAGCCGTGCTTTTCCGATTGCTGTAATGCGATAATATTTCCGTTCTTTTCCATTTTCCGCTTTGGCGCGATAGGAAGAAACAAAACCCTGATTTTCCATACGGTGCAGAA
>CALASU010000044.1 GCA_937888765.1 uncultured Clostridia bacterium
CTTCCATTGCCGCAGACAGTTCTTCTACTGTGGAAGCCTGTTCTGTTGCACCCTGGGACAGTGCCTGCGCACCGCTTGCCACCTGATCTGCACCACTGTTTACCTGTTCGGATGCTACTTTGATATTCAGCAGAGCACCATTCAGTTTATCAATGATATCTTCCAGAGCCACTACCATAGGATGATAGTCGCCGATATACAGAGCCTTGTTTTTCAGTTCTACTGCAAAGTTTGCATTTGCCATCTCATTCAGTGTATAGCTCAGATCAGCAATCAGTGTACGGATTCTTTCCATCATCGTACGCATACAATTTGCCAGGCTGCCGATTTCGTCTTCGGATTCATGTTCAATATGTACATTCAGGGAACCATCCGCCATAGCATTTGCTACGCGTTCCAGCTCGCTCAGAGGCTGCAGCATCTTTCTCAGAACGCCTACGATCAGCAGAATGTTAATTACAACAGACAAAATTGCTGTACCAACTGTCATCAGAGTGATGCTGTTTACTGCTGCAGAATATTCACTTTCCAGCAAGGAGGTCTTTACCCACCATGTTTCGCCGCCGACAGAAATAGGCACTGCATAGTGCATCTGTTCGCCACCATCTTCTTTTGTCTGTGCATAGAATCTCTGACCCTGTTCCATACGCGCTGCCAGAGCCGCATAGCCGTCAGCTTTCATCACATCACGCAGATTCATTGTGATCGCATCTGCATGTGTACTATACAAAATGTTATGGTTGCTTCTTACCAGATCCACATACAGAGAAGGATATTCTTCATTTGTTGTATTCAGCATAGAGAATACATCACTGCTGATGTCCAACAGTACAACACCCTTAAACTGACCATTATACATAATAGGATAAGCGATAGAAAATACGGTATTGCCGTACATATCTGTATACGCATCCATAAAGGCCGGATTGCCGCCCTTTGCATCTATATAATATACTTTATCGCCATATACATCATATGTAATCAGATCCGCTGTTTTTGCTCTTGCATTATCAACAGTCGCATATGCCGCATACTGTTCAATATTAGAAGAAAATGCATATTTTTCAAACAGTACCCCAACGCCTACCAGATTACTATTGTTTTCTACATTGGACCACATGGAATTCAGGATAATTTCTTCCGCATCCTTTTCATTCTGTGTCAGAGGCTGAGATGTCACCGCACCAACAACAGTACCTTCTCCACCGTTCTGTTCTGCAAAGAAATTCTGCAATTCATAATTGATTGTCTGAGAAACCTGCTCACACTGGTCAAAAACCGCCTGTACTTTCAGCAGATTTTCGTCAGAAACCTTATTCAGCTGCGCATCGACTGCTGTGTTCATACTGCTTGTAACTCTTGTAACAGTCAGAAGGTTACTTGCCATCATGCATACAAACAATACAATCCCACAGATAATCCCCAGTTTTGTACTCAATTTTTTCGTCTTTAAACCAGGGCTTTTCATATTGAATTTCAATTTTTTCATATTACACCCTCCTTATAGAGCCTGTCATAATTTTACTATTCCCCAACCTTATATTAGCACAGAAAGAAAAAAAAACAAGGGGTCTTTGACAGATTCTGTCGTATGATTTTCAAAAAAAATACCATATCCGAGTTTTCAGAAATACAGATAAAAAAACACAGTGCAGACTGCATTTTTGTCTGCACTGTATATCTTTTTGTATCAATATCAATACATTTCTTTCAGATCGAATGTAGAGATCAGATCGTTCATCATGGTTGCCTGACCGGACAGTTCCTGGCTGGCTGCCGCAGATTCTTCTGCTGTTGCAGAGTTTGTCTGAATTACTGCTGTAATCTGTTCGATACCGCTTGTAATCTGAGAAATACGTTCTGCCTGTTCATTGGAAGCTGCAGTGATTTCACCAATCAGACCTGTTACCTTACCAACATTGTCTGCCACAATATACAATGCTGTTGCAGTTTCTTCTGTGATTCTGCCGCCGTTTGCTACAGACTGAATTGTGCCTTCGATCAGAGCTGTTGTATTCTTTGCCGCTTCTGCGGATTTCTGTGCCAGATTTCTTACTTCATCCGCTACAACCGCAAAGCCTTTGCCTGCCGCACCTGCACGAGCCGCTTCTACAGCCGCATTCAGTGCCAGGATATTTGTCTGGAATGCAATGTCATCAATTGTTTTGATGATCTTTTCGATTTCGTTGGATTTGTTTGTAATATCCTGCATCGCTTCAGACATTTCTTCCATCTTGCTGTTGCTCTTCATAACTTCTGTTCTCATTACGTCAGAAACATGATTTGCTTCGCCGGATTTCTGTGCAGTACGTTTTGTTTCGTTAGAGATTTCTTCCATTGCCGCAGACAGTTCTTCTACTGTGGAAGCCTGTTCTGTTGCACCCTGAGAAAGTGCCTGTGCCGCAGAAGCAACCTGATCTGCACCGCTGTTTACCTGTTCGGATGCCACTTTAATGTTGATCAGTGCATGGTTCAGTTTTTCTACGATATCTTCTACCGCAACAATCAGAGGCTGATAGTCACCGATATACATATCTTTGTTACGCAGTTCTACAGCAAAGTTTTCATTTGCCATTTCTTTCAGTGTATAGCTCAGATCGTCAATGATTTTACGGATTCTTTCCATCATTGTACGCATACAATTCGCAAGACTGCCGATTTCATCTTCAGATTCATAATCAAAATTAACATGCAAAGCACCTGCTGCCATCTGATTTGCCACTTTTTCCAGTTCTGTCAGAGGGTTCAGCATCTTCTTCAGTACTGCCATAACTAGACCGCCGATCACCAGTACGGAAACAACAGCCAGAAGCAGTGTGATCATTCTGATACTTGTTACTGCTGCAGAGTATTCTTTTTCAGGCAGGGATGTTTTTACCCACCACTGTTCACCGCCTACCTGAATAGGAGATGCATAATGTACATATGTACCGTCTGCTTCTTTTGTTTCTGTGCTGAATGGAGCAGTACCGCTAAACTGACTGCTCAGTTCTGTATAGCCTTTGTCTGTGATCTGTTCTTTCAGATTTGTACCAATTGTATCTGTGTGTGTGCTGTAGATGATATTGTGATTTTCTCTGATCAGATCAATATACATGGAAGGATAATTTTCATCTACTTCATTCAGCATGGAGAAGATATCACTTCTGATATCCAGCAGAACGATACCCTTGAACTGACCGTTATATTCCAGAGGGAAACCTACAGAATACATCAGAATGCCATTTGCGTCCACATACGCATCCATAAAGGACATATTGCCGCCTTTTGCACCTGTGTAATATTCTCTTGTTTCATATCTGTCATATGTAAAGTTTTCCAGGGTTCTGCCCGCAATATCACTCTTCATTACATAAGGGCTGTAATGCTCCATATTGGGAGAGAATGTATAGGGTTCCAGGAAAACCCCTGCACCTTCCAGATTTTCATTGCTGTCTACTGCAGACCAGATTGCATTCAGAATAATATCTTCTGCTTCCTTCTGATCGGCTGTCAGCACCCCATTTACCTTACTGGGGATTGTTGCTTCGCCAATGCCGCCCGCCTGCAGAGCAAACAGACGCTGCATTTCAAAGTTTACCACATCGGAAACCTGTTCGCACTGATCCAGTACGGATTCGATTTTCAGAATGTTTTCATCAGAAACCTTGTTGAACTGTGCATCAATTGCTGTATTCAGTCCGCTGGAAAATCTGCTGATGGAAAGCAGGTTGCAGCCCATCATACAAACAAACAGTACAATACCGCAGATTACGCCCAGTTTTGTACTTAATCTTTTGCTGCCAAGCGTTTTTCTTTTTAAATCAAGTTTTTGCTTTTTTTCGGATTTTTCTTTTTTTTCCTTTTTCAGCTTCATAACGATACTCCCCTTTGTTTATTTTGGCTTTTCGCTCATCTTACCCGTACATCAACACATTTGCTTTTGCAGGGTATACACCAAATACAGCATAACATGAAATACATGGAATTCCAAGTATTTTTATTCATGTATACATAATTTTTTTACAAAAAGAGCGGTACCAGAACAGGCACAACCAAGGTGCAGACAACACCACTTACAAAAGACAGCACCGCTACTGTTGCATTTGTATTTTTACTGATAATTCCAAGCGTTGTATCCATCGCCGTTGCCCCTGCAGGTGCAATGGCACAGTAAAAATTCAGATGACTTGCAATAAACGGTACAATAATAAAGGTAATCATTTCTCTGAATACATTTGCAAGGAAAGAGATCGTCCCACCAACAGGATTGCCTGCCTCTGTCAGCAGGATGCCGGACAGACTGTACCAGCCAAGCCCCGCAGAAATCGCAAGCCCTTCCTTTAACGGCATCCGCAGCACAAACGCCGTAACCACACCGCCGCAAAGCGAACCGACCACAACCCCAAAGGGAATCAGCAGGATCTTAAACCCAAGCTCTCTGATCTTTGTAAATACTTCCTTATTCAGCCCCATATCAATACCGACAGAAAACAGCAGCAGCAGGAGCATATAGGAAGAAGCACTGTCCAGAAAAGCACTCATAGATTCCGGCATGAAAAAGCCCCCCGCAATCCCAAGCACCAGTGTTACCAGAATTGTCAGACTCATTTTTGATTCCCCTCCTTCTGCAGAAACAGCGTGGACAGAATATATACCACAATGACACTGCCGATGATCGCGGTCACAGAAAACAGTACCGCTTTTCCTCCCAGTGCAGGCAGATTTTTCACAATATCCCCATTTCTGCCGATGCTGACACCCATACAGAAGATCAGCAGCATCAGCCACACTGTCTGCATCTTTGCATTCAGCTGTACGCCCTTTTCCTTTAAAACCCCCTTAAATCCGATGAAAAACCCAATTCCCACCGCAAGAAAGATTTCTCCCATAGCTTTTTCCTCCAAAACAGGGCTGCCGCCTGAATCAATCACGCGACAGCCCTTTTTTCTCTTACTATTTCGTATTTTATATTTTACTGTGCAGACATTTTTTCTCTCAGTGCATCAATGCTTTCATCTTCGATATATTCATCGTATGTCATCTGTCTGTCAATGATACCGCCGGGCAGGATTTCAATGATTCTGTCAGCGATTGTCTGTACAAACTGGTGGTCATGAGAGTCAAACAGCAGTGTACCTTTGAAATTCATCAGACCTTCATTCACTGCAGTGATGGATTCCAGATCCAGATGGTTTGTAGGTTCGTCCAGAATCATTACGTTCGCACCGCTCATCATCATCTTACACAGCATACATCTTACCTTTTCGCCACCGGAGAGCACGCTTGCCTGTTTCAGTGCTTCTTCGCCGCTGAACAGCATTCTGCCAAGCCAGCCGCGGATATCAGAATCATACTGTTCGCCTTCCTTTGCATAAGGACGCAGCCATTCGATCAGGCTGTCCTTGCAGCCATCGAAGTATTCATTATTATCTTTGGGGAAGTACGCTGTTTTTGTTGTTACACCCCATTTGAATGTACCTGCATCGGGTTCCATTTCGCCCATCAGAATCTGGAACAGTGTTGTTCTTGCAATTTCATCCTTACCGACAAAAGCTACTTTTTCCTTAGGACGGATCATAAAGCTTACGTTATCCAGTACTTTTTTGCCGTCGATTGTTTTAGAAATACCATCTACCAGCAGTACGTCATTACCAACCTCACGGTCCTGTTTGAAGTCACAGAAAGGATAACGACGGCTGGAGGGTTTGATTGTGTCCATCTGCAGGTTGTCCAGCAGTTTCTTTCTGCTTGTCGCCTGTTTTGCTTTGGAAGCGTTGGCACTGAATCTCTGGATAAAGTCCTGCAGTTCCTTGATTTTCTGTTCTACACGTTTGTTCTGGTCTTTCAGCTGACGCTGTGTCATCTGTGTATAGCTGTACCAGAAGTCATAGTTACCTACGAACATTGTAATCTTGCCGTAGTCGATATCCGCAATGTTTGTACATACCTTATTCAGGAAGTGACGGTCGTGGGATACAACAATAACTGTATTTTCAAAGTTCATCAGGAAATCTTCCAGCCATTTGATTGCGTGAATATCCAGATGGTTCGTAGGTTCGTCCAGCAGCAGGATATCGGGGTTGCCGAACAGTGCCTGTGCCAGCAGTACCTTCACTTTCTGACCGCCTGTCAGTTCTTTCATTTTTACATAGTGGAATTCATTTGTAATGCCCAGACCATTCAGCAGCATTTCCGCATTGGATTCCGCCGCCCAACCGTCCAGCTCTGCAAATTCGCCTTCCAGTTCTGCCGCTTTGATACCGTCTTCATCAGAAAAATCTTCTTTCATATACAGTGCATCTTTTTCTTTTCTGATGTCGTACAGTCTTTTGTGACCATACAGAACTGCTTCTACAACTTCAAATTCATCAAACAGGAAGTGGTCCTGTTTCAGTACTGCCATTCTTTCGCCGGGAGTGATAAATACAGAACCTTTATTGGGTTCCATTTCCCCTGCCAGAATTTTCAGAAATGTGGATTTGCCTGCACCATTGGCACCGATCAGGCCATAGCAGTTCCCTTTTGTAAAGTTAATATTAACATCATTAAAAAGCACTCTGCCACCATACTGGAGGCTGACACCCTGTGCTGCGATCATGTGATTCTCTCCTTTTTTCTATTTTTCTATCTTTCTATTTTTTCCGTTTCTTTGTGTGTACAGAACACAATTAACTTCCATTATAACATATCCTGCCTGTATTTCAAGAAAAAACCCGCTTTTCTGCGGGTTTTCTTTTATTCCTCACTCTGTTTCAGACGGGAAATTTCCTTTTCATAATTCACTGCCGTTTCCTTTGCTTCTGCAGGCAGTTCGATCTCTTCCATATCTCCCAGCTGTGTCAGCTTAGAAGCAATACGATAGGTTCCTACTGTAATCCCCACGTCTTCCCCGCCATTCAGCTCTGTCAGCACATTATTTGTCACAGTTTCCAGTGCTTCTGTCAGATCCACCGCATAGGAAAGCGGCTCACCTGTTTTCTGCGACAGTGTAACCTCTACAGGCACATCTTCTACATTCTGAAAATATACCTCAGAAAGTCCGCTCATGCCTGCCATCTGGAAAAATCGTGTATATTCCTCCACATCATGGAAATGCTCTCCTGGGATCACACCATGTACTGTATATACATCATCCGCTTCTATCATCGTCCAGTCCTGTGCAATAGAAAAAATCGCTTCCATATTATAAAGCGTATTATAAATATGAAGATTCTGCAGGGCATCGTCCGCAGGCATCGTCATTTCTGTCCAGCTTCCATTATAATTGGTATATAAATTGACTGCATCTTCCGCTTCTTCCAGATACATTTCCGTTTCCTGTTCCGTATCTGAAAATGCCGTCACGCTCTCCACCTGCATCTCCAACGGTTCCTTCTGCATAGCAACCGTTGCCTGCGTGGTATTTTCGCCATTTTCCAGCAAAGAAATCTCTATTTCCATCTCCGCCGCAAAGCTGTCTGCTTCTTCAAGCATCATGTGTGCTTCTTCTATATATGCAGCCGCCTGCTCCTGCGCTTTCGGTACACTCCTTGTCACTTCTGCACCGCCGCAGCCTGTCAGAGCAAACAGAAAACACAGCAGCCATAGCTTCCTCTGTTTTTTCATAAAAACATCCTCCCTTTTCGTTTGGTATTGTAACGGAAAGCGGCTTACTTTGCAAGTATCTTCCTCTTTTCTTCCGAAAATTCTTATTATTATAGAAAAAACGCTCCTGTTTTTTTACAGGAACATTTTTGTTTAGATATAATGATATTTCTTCCGCATAGCAAAGAAAAAGATAGTCGTGATACATAAGGATGCCGTTTCCGCTACCGAAATGGCACACCAGATACCATTCAGACCAAAGAAGATCGGCAGAATCAGAATCGCCGCCACTTCAAATACAACCGTTCTCAGGAAAGAAATCAGCGCAGATACCATACCATTATTCAGGGCTGTAAAGAAGGAAGATCCATAAATATTGAAGCCGCTCAGCAGGAAAGAAATCGCATACAGACGGAAACCGTTTACAGTGATTTCATACAGTTCTGCATCATATCCGACAAAAATCTTAGATAATACCCCGGATAGCAGGATCGCCGCTGCCGCCAGTGTAATTCCTGCCCCAAAAAGCAGTTTTAAACTCTTTTTCAGCACATTCTGCATTTCTTCTGTATTCCTTGCCCCATAGTGAAACGCAATGATCGGGGCTGTACCGAAAGAATACCCCAGATAAATGGCAATAAAAATAAAGTTCACATACATAATCACGCCATAAGCCGCCACACCATTTTCTCCTGCAATCTTCATCAGCTGCAGATTATACAGCATCCCTACCAAAGACATGGAAACATTGGATACCAGCTCGGAAGAACCATTCGTACAGATTCGCAGCAGATGTTTTCCCATAAAAGCTGTCTTTGTCAGACGCAGCTTGGTGCTGTTCTTTCTTGCAAAGAAGAGAAAGGGAACCATGCCGCCCACACACTGGCTCATAGCGGTTGCCGCAGCAGCCCCTGCCACACCCCACTGAAACACCGCAATAAACAGAGCATCCAGAACCATATTTGTCACACCTGCGGCAATGGTTACCATCAGACCCAGCTGCGGTTTTTCCGCCGTAATCAGAAAACTCTGAAACATATTCTGGAGCATGAAAAAGGGCAGTCCCACCAGAACCACACGGGCATAGGTCACACAATAACCAAGCATCGCTTCATCTGCCCCCATTTTAATGGCAATCGGCTCTACAAAAACAATGCCAAAAACCGCAAGCGTAATCCCTAACCCCATAGCGAAATAAATCAGCATAGAAAAAATACGGTTTGCCAGTTCGTCTTTTCCCTCGCCTAACGTCTTCGCCACCAGTGCAGTACCGCCTGTGCCGAGCATGAAGCCAAAAGCACCTAATATCATGGCAAACGGCATAATCAGATTGACTGCCGCAAACGGTGTTTTTCCCACAAAATTAGAAAGAAACAGTCCATCCACCACACCATAAACAGATGTAAATATCATCATGGCAACCGACGGAATCACAAAACGAATCAATCTTCCATATGTAAAATGATCTGACAGCTGAATATTCATTTACAGCACTCCTTTTTTCAAATCCATAAAAAAAACGCCCGATTATTTACATAACCGAGCGCACCCGACATCTTCTCCGACTTTACAGTTCCGACTGCAAGCCCTCCGATGAATACAATGAAATTCTATAGGATATTGTAGCAGAAATATCGGCTTTGTCAATGCTGTTAAGGATTCTGAACGCCTGTAATATGACGGATGACTTCCCCCGCAAGGATCATCCCTGCCACAGGCGGCACAAAGGACAGACTGCCGGGAATCTGGCGTTTGCCTGTTTCCTCGGAATCTGCGGGTTTGATCGGCAGTTCCTTGGAATAGACTACTTTTACGCCGCTGATTCCACGATTTTTCAGTTCCTTTCGCATAACCTTCGCCAGAGGGCAGACGCTTGTTTTGGAGATATCCACCACTTCAAAGCGAGTAGGGTCAAGCTTATTTCCTGTTCCCATACAGCTGATAACTTCTGTTCCCGCTTTTTTCGCTTCTTCGATCAGAAGCAGCTTGCTTGTAACGGTATCAATGGCATCCACAATATAATCATAGGAAGCAAAATCCAGTAAATCCCTGTTTTCCACGCCATATACCACAGGATATTCCACGATCTCCGTATCGGGGCAGATTTCTCTGATACGCTCCGCCATGACTTCTGTTTTCAGTCGTCCCACAGTTTTCTGTGTCGCAATCAGCTGTCTGTTGATATTTGTCAGACTGACGGTATCCCCGTCGATCAGTGCCATATGTCCAACGCCACCCCTTGCCAGTGCTTCCGCCGCAAAGGAGCCAACGCCGCCAATACCAAACACAGCTACACGGGCATTTCTCAGCCGTTCCAGACCTTCCTTTCCAAGCAGAAGCTCTGCTCTGGAAAAGATATGCAGTTCCTCCATAGGTTTATCCCTCTTTCTTTTCTTTCACGTTTCTTATCTCCCGCAGCACCTTGGGCACAGGCTGCCCCTTGATGGGTGCATACAGACGGGAAATCTTTCTGGCAATGCTGTCGCCGTCACGCCCGCGCAGCTGATATTTCGCCGCTTTCACCGCTTCGGGAATGGCATCCGCTGTCGCAAAGGACACATCTGCCGCCGCCAGCATGGACAGATCATTTTTGTTACTGCCAAAGGCAATACATTTCTTCTGCGGAATTTCCTCCATCAGACGACGCAGCATATCCTCTTTCGTCGCCTTTTTATGATAAATCTTGAAATGACAATATTCTTCGGGGGTTTCATTTTCATCTCTCAGATACAGCAGTTCGCCGTTTTTGTCCAAATCCCGCAGTTCTTTTTCCAGTGTATCTGCTTCCGTATCCTTAATGACAAGCAGAATATATACCACAACACCCTCCTCGGGCATATCGCCGTATACATAGTTGCGGTAGGGCGAGCGTCTTGCTTCCTGATACAGCTTGCGCTCCACTTCATTCTTGAAATCCTTATAATAAATCAACAGTACATCCTGCCAGACCACATTCAGGAAATAATGATATCCTTTCTGCCGCAGATGTGTGCAAATGGTATCCACCAGCTCTTTTCCCAGCCCATGACACGCCAAATATCGTTTTTCCTTCAGATCTACCAATACCGCCCCATCCATGGCAATCACAGGAAGCTGTAAATCCAACTCTTTCACATCTGCCATCAAAGATGCAGGCGTGCGTTCTGTGGCAATGGTAAATGGTAACCCCTCCTGCAGAAAACGATTCAGTTCAAATTGTGTGTATGGTGTGATCCCAC
>CALASU010000045.1 GCA_937888765.1 uncultured Clostridia bacterium
TCGGGTCGAGGGGGTGACCCCCTCGCAGGGTGCTCGAGGGACAGCGTCCCTCGAAAGAAAAGAAAGAGGGTGAAGGTATGTATATCATTGAAGGAATGTTACGCAACACACCTCTGCTGGCGGCTCTGCTCTCATGGGCAGTCGCACAGGGCACAAAAATTATCCTGACACTGATACAGGAAAAGCGATTTGACGCTTCCCGTATTGTGGGAACAGGCGGTATGCCAAGCTCCCATTCTTCCTTTACGATGGCACTTTCCTTCAGTGTGGGAAAATACCATGGATTTGATTCGCCGCTGTTTGCCATTGCGCTGATCTTCTCGTTTGTTACGATGTACGATGCGCAGGGCATCCGCAGGGCGGCGGGCAGACATGCGGAAATCCTGAATGACTTGATTCAGGAGCATAAAATGCCGAATATCGGAGAACTGAAAGAACTGTTAGGTCATACCCCTCTGGAAGTAACAGTTGGGGCGATCCTTGGGATTATTATCGGGCTTTGGATATAATTCAGACGGGGAAAGAAACAAAAGAAAAAGCCCATTAAAATACAGAGATATAGATAGAAAGATGGTGAAATTGTGAGCAGACTTCTGGAGCGGATTCATTCTGCGGAAGATATCAAGAAATTTAATGAAGCAGAGCTGCAGATGCTTTGCAGGGAATTGCGTAAATATCTGCTGCATCATGTTTCTAAGACAGGGGGACACCTTGCCTCTAATCTGGGCGTGGTGGAACTGACGGTTGCCTTAGAATACTGCTTCGATTTACCGAAAGATAAAATTGTATGGGATGTTGGGCATCAGGCGTATATCCATAAGATGCTGACAGGTAGAAAAGAAAGATTTTCCACACTGCGTCAGCTGGATGGTCTGAGCGGCTTCCCGAAACCGAATGAAAGCGATTGCGATGCATTTGCTGCAGGACATAGCTCAACTTCTATTTCTGCGGCACTGGGGCTTGCAAAGGCAAGAGATCTGATTGGCGGCACAGAGCATGTGATTGCTGTTATCGGGGACGGCTCTATGACAGGCGGGCTTGCCTATGAAGCACTGAATAATGCGGGCAGGGATCATACCAATCTGATTGTCATTCTGAATGATAACCAGATGTCCATTGATACCAATGTCGGGGCAATGAGTAAGCACCTCAATAACCTGCGTACAGGCAACTGTTACAGAGAACTGAAAGAGGGATTTAAAGAATTTCGGGATAAAGTGCCCGTACTTGGCAAAGGTACGTATTTTGTATTGGAAAAACTGCGTGACGGTGCAAAAATGCTCTTCCTGCACGGCGGCTCTATGTTTGAGGAACTGGGCTTTAAATATATCGGCCCTGTAGACGGACATGATCTGCCGGAGCTGATCGAGCTTCTGCATAATGTAAAGGAACTGGACGGCCCGATTATGATTCATGTGAAGACTGTAAAGGGGAAGGGCTATCCTTATGCGGAAGAACGTCCCTGGGAATATCATGGTGTCGGTGCGTTTGATCTGAAATCCGGCGAAGCACCTGCGAAAAGCAGCGGCAAAAGCTGGTCGGATGTATTCGGCGATAAAATGGTTGAACTGGGGAACAACAACCGAAAGGTTGTCGGTATCACAGCGGCTATGTGCAGCGGGACAGGCTTTGACGGCTTCCGCCGTGCATTCCCCAGACGGTTTTATGATGTTGCCATTGCCGAACAGCATGGCACAACATTTGCGGCAGGGATGGCGGCAGGCGGCGTAATTCCCGTATTTGCGGTGTATTCCTCTTTCCTGCAAAGGGCATATGACCAGATTGTGCATGATGTCTGTATGCAGAATCTGCACGTTGTGTTTGCCATTGACAGAGCGGGTATTGTTGGGGCAGACGGTGAAACCCATCAGGGGATTTTCGATCTCTCTTTCCTCAGCCATATCCCGAATATGACGATCCTTTCTCCCAAAAACGATTGGGAACTGGAAGAAATGCTGGATTTTGCGGTAAATCATTGGGATGGCCCGATTGCAGTGCGTTACCCCAGAGGAACGGCAGAAACAGGATTTGCAGAATATACACAGCCTGTACTGTACGGCAAGGCGGAATTGATTCAGGACGGGAAAGAAATTGCCATTCTGGCAGAGGGGCATATGCTTAAGGCGGCGGCAGAGGCGGCAAGGCTTCTGGAAGCGGATGGCTTTACTCCTATGCTTGTGAATATGCGTTTTATCAAGCCGCTGGATACAGAAATGCTTTTGCAGGCGGCAGAAAAATGCAGTCATATTTTCACGGTAGAGGACAATCTGAAAAAAGGCGGATTGGGCTCTGCGGTAACAGAATTTTACGGGGAAAAACAGATAGATGTGGATGTCACGGTACTGGCATTCCCCGATCAGTATATTGAACAGGGGACCCAGACACAGCTGTTTGAACGCTACGGACTGGATGCTCAGGGGATTTATGAAAGTATCAGGGAACGATTGGGAGAAAAATAAATCATGGCGGAAAAAGTAGAAAAAGAAAGATTGGATGTTTTATTGGTACAGCAGAATCTGGCGGCTTCCAGAGAACTTGCAAAGGCGTATATTATGGCAGGTAATGTATATGTAGACGGCATGAAGGAAGATAAGGCCGGTACAAAGGTTCCTGTAACTGCACAGATTGAAGTGAAAGGCAGTCAGATGAAATATGTCAGCCGCGGCGGCTATAAGCTGGAAAAAGCGATTGACGCATTTGGCATTTCTCTGGACGGCAAGATCTGTCTGGATATCGGTGCTTCTACAGGCGGCTTTACAGACTGTATGCTGCAAAACGGTGCTTCCAAGGTGTATGCCATTGACGTAGGCTATGGACAGTTTGCGTGGAAGCTTCGCAATGACGAACGTGTGGTTTGTCTGGAAAAAACAAATGTAAGATATGTGACACATGAGCAGGTGCCCGATGAAGGGGATTTTGCTTCTATTGATGTGTCCTTTATTTCTCTGACAAAGGTACTGCCTGCGGTTCTGGGCGTGCTTGGCGAAGCGGGACAGCTGGTTTGTCTGATCAAGCCTCAGTTTGAAGCAGGCAGAGAAAAAGTCGGTAAAAAAGGCGTTGTCAGAGATATCGCAGTGCATAGAGAGGTAATCGAAAGGATTGCTGCTTATGTGAGAGAACAGAAACTGGGCATTCTGGGACTGAGCTTCTCTCCCATCAAAGGGCCTGAAGGCAATATTGAATACCTGATCTATCTGGATAAACAGCAGGAAGGTATGACAGAAGAGGAAATGCAGAAAAAAATAGACGAAGTCGTAAAGGACTCCCACGAAATTCTTTCTGCAGAGAAATGAGGTGCCAATGATGAAAAAAGTTGGAATCATTCCCAATGTGGCAAAGGATAAGGAACTGGCTGTTACCAGAAGGCTGATCAGACATCTGGAAGAAAAGGGCTGTGAGGTACAGCTTTCTGAGGAAGTTGCACAGCTTGCAGGTATGCCGCAGTATGCAAAACCGGAAGAGGAAATGTATCACTACAGTGATTTTCTGATTTCGCTTGGCGGGGACGGTACACTGCTTGGTGTAGGGCGAAGCACCGCAAAGTATCATACGCCGATTCTTGGCATCAATCTGGGAACGCTGGGCTTTTTGACAGCCGAAGAAAAAAATAAGGCAGAATATGCCATTGATAAAGTACTGAACGGGGAATATAAGCTGGAAGAGCGGATGATGCTCTCTTGCAGCGTTGCCACAGGGGAACAGCGCGTTGATGGTATGATTGCTCTGAATGATATCTGTATTACTCGTGACAGTATGTATAAACTTCTGGAATTCAATGTGTTTGTCAATGATGAATATGTGGATACGCTGCGGGCGGATGGGATTATTCTCTGTACGCCGACAGGCTCTACGGCATATAATCTTTCGGCAGGCGGTCCTGTTATGAAAGCAGATGCACAGATCATTGCCATTACACCGATTTCCCCGCATACATTGACAAGCAGACCGATTGTGCTTTCTGCGGATGATGTGATTACCGTGCAGGTAAATCCCGGCAGAGAGGATACGCCGTTTACAGTCAGTGCAGACGGACAGGACAGCTTGAGATTAAAGGGCAAAAATGTGGTACAGATACGCCGTGCAGAAGAATGTACGACAATCATGAAAACGAAAATACAGAGTTTTTATGATGTATTGCGTCATAAATTATCGAGATAATTGGTGGAACAAAAGAGGAGGTTGACACGATGAAAATTGCCAGACACGCAAAAATATTGGAGTTAATTGAAAATTACGATATCGAAACGCAGGAGGAGCTGGCACAGCGGCTCTGTCAGGAAGGCTTTATGGTAACACAGGCAACGGTTTCTCGTGATATTCGTGAAATGAAGCTGACAAAAATTGCAACAGAAAAAGGTCGGCAGAAATATGCGGTCATTTCGGGGAATGATACGGAAATTACGGAACGCCTGACGCGTGTGTTTAAAGAAGCTGTTATCAAGATGGATTATGCACAGAATATCATTGTGATCAAAACATTGGATGGTATGGGCATGGCAGTTGCGGTTGCGCTCGATAATATGCAGAATAAGGAAATCCTCGGTACGATTGCGGGGGATGACACGGTATTCTGCGTGGTACGCAGCCACAATCAGGCGGCAGTGATTATGGAGAAGCTGTATCGTGTGATTCATAGCGCGTAAACAGCAGGGAGGAAAGCAATATGCTGGAACATTTGCACATTAGAAATGTAGCACTGATTAAGGAAAGTGAGCTTTCTTTCGGAAACGGACTGAATATTCTGACAGGGGAAACAGGTGCAGGGAAATCTATGGTCATAGATTCCTTGCAGTTTGCTCTGGGAGGAAAGGCGGGGAAGGATTTTCTTCGCCGTGGGGAAAAGCAGGCCTCTGTAGAGGCTCTTTTTTCTGCAGAAACAGTGGCAGAAAAACTGGAGAAGAATGGGATTCCGTCAGAGGAAGACCACTCTATTCTTATCAGCCGCACCCTGCAGGAAAGCGGGAAATCTGTTTGCCGTGTGAACGGTTCAACGGTAACGCTGGGGATGCTGCGGGAGATTGCGGAGGATCTGGTTGACTTTTACGGACAGCATGAGCACCAGTCTTTGCTGAATCCGGGAAGACATATCCGCCTGTTAGACCGTTTCTGCAAGCAGAACTTTTCGGAAGTGCTGGAGAGATATCAGAAAAGTTATCATGCCATCAAAGAGCTGGATAAACAGCTGGAAGCATTGATGGGGGATGAAGCGCAAAGGGAACAGCGGATGGATATTCTGCAGTTCCAGAAAGAGGAGATCGAAGCGGCAGCTTTACGCATGGGAGAAGAAGAAGACCTACTGGAGCAGAGAAAACGCCTCGGCAGTATGGAAAAGCTGATCCGCCTGACAGGAGAAAGTGTTGCGCTTTTATACGACGGGAAAAATCAGATGCCCTCTGCCTGCGATCAGCTGGGGGATGCACTGGCGAAGCTGCAGGAAGCGGCAGGCTATGATGCGGCTTTGCAGGAATATGCGGATGCACTGGCAGATGCTTATGCGGCCGTAGAGGATGCGGCTCGCGGACTGAAGCGGGAAGCGGAGCAGATGGAAAACGATCCCGATGCACTGGAAGAAATCGAGGAGCGTTTGCAGCTGATCTATAAATTAAAACGAAAATACGGCGGCAGTGTGGAAGCAGTGCTTGCTTTTTATGAAAAAACAGTGCAGGAACTGGATTTCCTTGCAAACAGCAGTGAACGGGCGGCAGAACTGAGCCTGCAGAAAGAACAGGAACGCAAAAAACTTGTGGCAGAGGCAAATCTGCTTTCTGCTATGCGTCGGGAAACGGCGGAACAGGTGGCTGTGCAGGTGGAATCTGCTCTGCATGATATGGAAATGCAGCACGCAAAATTTCATGTGAAGATTGAAGAAAGAAATGAATGGGCATTTGACGGCAAGGATAAAGTAGAATTTCTGATTTCTGCCAATGCGGGGGAAACCCTGAAGCCGTTGGCAAAGATTGCATCCGGCGGGGAAATGTCCCGAGTTATGCTTGCGCTGAAAACAGTATTGGTAGATGCCGATGAAATCGGTACTTTCATTTTTGATGAAATCGACACAGGGGTCAGCGGCAGAACAGCCCGCAAGGTAGGCGAAAAGATGCACCTTCTGGGCGAAAAACGTCAGATATTATGTATCACACATCTGCCCCAGATTGCGGCAATGGCAGACAGTCATTTTCTGATCGAAAAGCAGACTGTCGGCGAAGAGACCATAACAGATGTGACAGAGCTTGGCAATGAAGGCTCTGTATGGGAAGTGGCAAGGCTGATGGGCGGCAACGATATCACGGAGCTGACACTGGCGGCGGCACGCGAACTGAAAGAAGAAAAAGCAGTATAAAGCAATATAAAAAAGCTATGGAAAAAATCCATAGCTTTTTTTCGTTTACTGATAATCGTCGGGCTTCTGGGCTGCACGGAGCACAGTCGACTTGGGTTCTGCTTCGCCGTACTCGCCGGATTTGCCGCCTTTCTGTTCCAGACGCGCCTGTCTGTCGATCAGAAACTGCATATACAGCATCAGATCATCTTTGCTGTTATCGTTCAGCATCGCATAGTGGCGGCGGAATTCATTAAATTCCGCTGTTTCATCATCAATCACATAAGGATGACGGATATCATTTACCCCCAGCAGATAATCCATAGATACATTGAAGATAGATGCAATTTTCTTCAGATCGGGGATGGAGGGCTGATTGCGGCCGGATTCGTAGTTGGCAATGGCTGTATAGCCATAGTTCAGCATTTCGCCGAGTTTTACCTGTGTATAGCGATGTTCTTTTCTTAGCATTTTTAAACGGTCTTTGAATTCCATTGGCTCACCTCATATATTTATCTTAACGCTTTTTATCAGTTATTTTTCAGAAATTCCGGGAAAACTATACGGAAAGAGCTGTGTATATTCTCCGTTGTTTTATGAAAAAATACGGTATTTTTCCTGTAAAAGTTTACGTTCTTATTATACGGAAAATGATTTCTTGCGAAAAGGTGGCGACACGGAAAGCATGAAAAACTTGAAAAAATGTCATAAAATGTGACAAAATGTCATATTTTATTCAAGTATAAAAACACTAGTAAAAGAATAGGGATTATCTATTGACATATGTCAGAAATGATGCTATATTAAATACAAGTAAAACATATAGAAATAGTATGAAATAAAAAATAAAAGAGAGCAGAGAGGAGCGATCATTTATGAAAACAAAATATTATTTCGATAACGCAGCAACAACTCCCGTACGCAAGGAAGTGGTGGAAGCCATCCTGCCGTACTTTACAGAATATTATGGCAATGCCTCCGGTATGTATGGCATCGCTAAAGAAAGTAAAAAAGCAATGGAACACGCAAGGGCACAGGTAGCGGCGGCAATCGGTGCAAAGCCTGAAGAAATCTATTTTACAGCGGGCGGCTCTGAGAGTGACAATATGGCACTGCGAGGCATTGCCAAAGCCTATGTGAATAAAGGCAACCATATCATTACAACAAAAATCGAGCATCATGCCATTCTGCACACAGCGGAATATCTGGAAAAGCAGGGGATAGACGTAACCTATCTTTCTGTAGATGAATATGGCAGAATTTCCCTCAAAGAACTGGAAGATGCTATCCGTCCCGAAACGATTCTGATTTCTGTTATGTTTGCCAATAACGAGATCGGCAGTATTCAGCCTGTGGAAGAAATCGGGAATATCGCAAGAAAATACGGTATTCTGTTCCATACAGACGCTGTGCAGGCTGTGGGTCATGTGGCGATTGATGTAGAAAAGATGAATATTGACCTGTTGTCCATGAGCGGGCATAAGCTGGGTGCACCAAAGGGGATTGGTGCTCTGTATATCCGAAAAGGCGTAAACATCGCACCGCTGATCTTCGGCGGCGGACAGGAAAAGAAACGCCGTGCAGGTACAGAAAACATCCCCGGTATTGTGGGGCTTGGCAAAGCGGCTGAGCTGGCTGTGGCAGAAATGGCGGAAACAACCTGCAAACTGATCTATCTGAGAGAAAAACTGGTTCATGGTATTCTGAAAGCCATTCCCCATGCAAGGCTGAATGGGCATCCCATTGAACGACTGCCCGGTAACTGCAATATGTCCTTTGCCTATATCGAGGGCGAATCTCTGCTGCTGATGCTGGATGCATTGGGTGTTGCGGCTTCCAGCGGCTCTGCCTGCACATCTGGCTCTTTAGACCCCTCTCATGTACTGCTGGCGATTGGTTTGCCACATGAAATTGCACATGGTTCTCTGCGGCTGACACTGGACAGGGACAATACAGAGGAAGAAGTGGACTTCATTCTGGAAAAACTGCCGGGGATTGTACAGAGATTACGGGAAATGTCCCCCCTTTATGAAGGATAATTTTTCGAGGGACGCTGTCCCTCGAGCACCCTGCGAGGGGAATGATTCCCCTCGA
>CALASU010000046.1 GCA_937888765.1 uncultured Clostridia bacterium
CTCCACTATTCTTGTCTGGAGAATCCCGTGGACAGAGGAGCCTGGAGGGCTGCAGTCCACGGGGTCACAAAGAGTGGGACACGACTGAGAGACTAACGCTTTTACATTTTATTGTTTTATTTTTTTTTTTAATTACAAAAGGGGACGGTTTCCCGCCCCAAAGTTACTGCTTACTTCTTCACAATATGAATCTGTTTTCCTCTCATCTCGATCTTATACCCCAGCGCATCTGCCATTTCCCGCAGTTTTACAAAATTCGTTCCGCTGGATAAAATGCTGTTCATATCACAAGGTTTTCCATCCACCCAGAATGTTTTCTTTTCTACCACTTCTTCATCCTCCTTCAGTCTATCCTTAAATGCCTTCCATGCCGCTTCATCATTCACAAACGGTGCGGGGCAGATTTTTCCGACCACATCATAATGTCTGATTACATTTTCAACGGGAATGTTATATTTTTTCATCAGCGTTCTGGTCAGATCAGCCGCATTTTTCAGTGTTGCTTCGCTGAAATCATATCTGCCGTTCTTCTGCTCATCGCACAGTTCAATAGAAATGCTGTTATTGTTCGTGCATTTACCATACCACTTACCGCCTTTTGTACCTGGATATTTCTTCCCGCCAACAGACCAAGCCACATGATCGTCAGGTACGCTCTGGGTAATGGAATCCCCGTCCACAAAGAAATGTGCCGAAGCTCCTACGATATGATCCCGGAAGTATCTACCGTTGCTCTCATCCCGATCCCCGTCATTCCCGGTGTAGTGAATGACCAGATACTTGATGTTTTTCAAACTTCTTGCCCCGCCAAAGTTCTTCTTATTGGCAATCGTCTTTTTAATAGGAACCATCATTCTCCCCCTTTTACCAGTTTAGATACCGCCTGATTCTGTTCCAGCATCTTCCTCATATCGATCAGAGCCTCGTCCACCCAACGGCTAAACTCTGCAAAAGAAACAGAATTTGCAATTTTCGGAAATCGCTGGATAAACAGATCATACACCTGCCTGAGTTTCAGCTGTCCTGTGCCGCCGCCCAGACTTGCTTCTGCTTTTGTCACGGCATACACCAGCCATTCTCTAACCTTTTCTTTCTTCTGATTATGGGACAGCTCACAGAACTTTACCACCGCCATAATACCGCCGCCGCAAGCAAACAGCCCCGCTGCCACGATATACCAGTTTTCAAGAAACCATTTCATTTTTCTCCTGCTCCTTCCTGTCCTCTTTTTCCATATTTCTGTCAAAGACTTTTATCGTTCCACATATCCCCAGTTCTACCCCGAAAACGGTATGAGTACTGGATACGATAGCTGATACATCAATGCCATAGCAAGCCAGTACCATACCCGCTACCGTTACGATCACGCAGAATATCAATGAATAAATGACGATGCTTGTCATGGTATCCTCATTGATTTTCGGGATCTTCGGCTTTCGCAGTTTGGGAATCCGCAGCCATCTGCGTTTTTTCTTCTCCTGCATGGCTCTCACTCCTCGATTGGTAGCTTTTCCACTTCATGCATTACAGTATCAAGTTTCCCATTGCCGCCCAACTTCTTATATGACTTGTGCATTGCATCCAGCATTTCCTTATTCTCCAGAGAAATCTTCTTTTCTTCAATGAACTTGCCGCCCAGATACCGCACCTTATCCTGCATCAGCAGCTTATTTGCTTCCGTTAATGCCGTGATCCGTTCGTCTTCCTTATCATTCTTTTTCATTTTATGGGTAATAACCGTGTTGATAATCTGCATAGCACCTGCCCCGATACCTGCTGATGCAAGAAATGAGATTAACTCTTTCATTCGTTCCCCCCTCCCTTCATCATGCAAATTCAAGCACCTGCACCGTTACCGTGCTGGCAATGGTCGGGATCATGCCAACCACCAACGTCACATTCTCAGCTGTAAATGCCGCCACTGCCGGCTGCATCGCATTCCCATTTCGGTAAGTACTTCCCTGTACCAGAACAAAACTTCTCGTAGGGTCTACCGCAGTGATCGGAACATTGACAACCGAATCCGTGCCAATCGTGACGGTATGGAACTGCACACTTTTGATACCGCCGCCAGTCGCAGCATCGACAACTTCTTTAAGTGCATCTGACACCGCCAAAAATACGGAATTCGTATACATTTTAGATTTCCGGATGCTTTCTCTTAATTCCCATAATTTCGCCAGTCCTCCCAAACAAAAACACCTCCATTCTTTTTATAAAAAACAGGGCGAGTTGCCTCGCCCCATTTGCCCTAGAGATGCTTATTCTTCAGGGAACAGCTCGTTCAGCATGGCATTGAATTCTTCATCTGTTGCCACATCTTCCTCTGTCAGCACTTTGGCCGCAGATACACCGGAATCCGCAATATTGCCGTTTGCATCCAGTGTTACCAGATTTCCTTCTACCGCACCCGCAACCTTTGTTGCTACATTTTCGGCTGCAATACCGGAATCTGTCAGATTGCCTTCCGCATCCAGACCTGCCAGATTGCCCTCTGTTGCACTTGCAACTTTATCTGCTTTATCAGTTGTGTCTGTTTCCGCAACATACAGACCATCAGCCTTTTTCTTCAGCGCGTTACCAGCTTCAGCAGAAACATTCACATTCACGCTGATTTCGTAACCATTTACTGTTACAGTTGTGGAGCCATCACCAGCCGCTGCTGTATATGTATCAACCAGCTTCGCCATATCCAGGAAGGAGTATGTAACAGAATCATTTTCGCCCTTTACCGCCAGTACCATTACGGGCTTGCCGTTCAGATTGGGATCTGCTGCACCGGGATATGTTTCTTCAGAGAACGCAAATTCGGGTACAAATGTTGTCTTCGCCTGATCCAGGAACTGTTCCGCAGGGAAATCAAAGCTGAAAGCCGCTTCGCCTGTCTGATCAGCAGTTGTGTACAGATATACTGTATTGCCTTCTACCTTACCGGATTTGAATGCGGGCAGGATCTTCGCTTCATAATCCGCCTTCACTTTCGCCAAACCTGTTTTTACCTGTCCCAGTGTCGCTTTATCCATTACATCGTAGTTTGCCATAATCATTTTCCTCCTTAAAATAAATCCTTTTTTTGCACTTAAAACTGATATTGTGATTTTTTTCTTTTATACTTC
The DNA here is from genome assembly GCA_937888765.1 of uncultured Clostridia bacterium. Taxonomy (GTDB): domain Bacteria; phylum Bacillota; class Clostridia; order Lachnospirales; family Anaerotignaceae; genus Anaerotignum_A. The sequence goes on from CALASU010000046.1 coordinate 3,117, forward strand.
GGCTTTTATATTGCCGCTTCTAAGCCCAACGGAATCACCTCCCTTACTGCTTCTTTATCATTCCGTGCCAAACAGCTCATCCAGCATGGCATTGAATTCTTCATCTGTTGCCACATCTTCTGTATCTTCAGAAGCCGCTTCCCCAAAGAGTTCATCCAGCATAGCATCAAATTCTTCGTCCGTTGCCACATCATCATTGGATGTTCCCCCGCCAGACCCTTCTGCACTCTCAAGGTCTTTCTTTGTTGCAAGTTTTATCTTTTCATAGGCATCCCCTCCTTTCCCTACGGCATAGAAGTGAATCTCACCGTTTTCCACGCCAATACCATAAAGATCTCCTGTGGCATCATCTACGATCTGAATGTCGCCCATCCGCAGGAGAATACTTTCCCCGCTTTTGCCGTTGACTTCCGCAGGTGCGCCACGAGGCCCCCGCAGAGCCTCAAGCTGTTCGGGAGTAAAGTCCTCAAAGGTAAAGGCGTCCCCTTTGGGACCTCTGGGACCTGTGGCAGAAATTTGGGCTCTGATCTCTGCGACTGAACCAAAATCCCCCCTTAACTCAGCCATTCCAAGTCACCTCCTCTTTCAGCTCAAAACCGGAAGGCTTTACAATGGTGGTCACAACCCCTTCAAGCGTGGTCAGCTGCACATCATACTTATAGATGCCGTAGTCCAGACAGGAGGTATCTTCCGGCAGGATCTCAATGTAGGCTTTGCCGTCTTCGAGGATCTCCGCTTTCTTCTGCAGTTCGATTTCCCGTGTATATACGGTCTTTTTCACTGTAAACAGGATTTCATCTTTATCCGTAAAGGGACGTTTCGGGCAAAAAATAAGGAGATATTCACTATCCCCTCTGGTCATTTTCAGATTTGTACCTCTTACCTCCATAGTTTTCTCCTTTCCGAAAAAATTCTTATGTCATTTCTTCTTCCTCTGCTTCCGGCAGAATGAAATTGCCGTCAGGATCGATGAGCGTTTTCCATGTAATTGCATCTGATTCTTCTTCATCTTCCGCTCTGACACCATGCCGCAGACCTTCCGTATTGAATGCAAACAGCCGTTTCGATGTGATATAATCTGTGCCGTCCATGCAGATATACAGTGTATCGTCTATGATCGTAATGCCTCCCGAAATCAGGGAAAGTACATAATCCGCAGCCGTTTTCGCTTTCTTCCCGCTGCTCACACCCAGAGTGACGGAAGAAGCCAATGTAGGGATAAAATCCCCCAGTTCGATTTTGTTGTACTGCTCTAAAATGCAATCCCATTCATAGGAAATAACCTTCCCCCGCTTACGGAATCCCATTTTTTCATTGACTACAAGCACCATATCGCCCAGAAAGATTTCTTCCAGCATGGCATACTTTTTGTATTCCTCTGTTTTGGATAATGGCAGGAAATCCACCTTTATATTTATCTTTGGAAGATCTGCACCGCCGTCAAACAATGTCTGTGCTTCTTTTCGAAGCTCCCCGACCGTTCTGCTACTGTCTTCCAGCGTGTATATCTTCGGATACAGGTAATTGTTGATATACCGACTGTTCACAGTCGCTGTCCCATTTCTGCCTTTGCAGATGATGCGAGTCTTTACCTGAGATTCATCCTCTGTTACTTCCAGACCGATGAGATTCTTTCCGTATCGGATCACTACATCCCTATCCTGCCCGATCGCTGTCAGAAGGGACACAGAAAAATGGTCCCGCAAGATTTCACAGCCAAATCCTTTTACAAAGCTGACCTGTCTTTCATCTTCTGAAAGCAGCATTTCCACAGGGTTTGTCCATTCCATTTGCAGAGAGCCTTCTTCCGTGGCATTCGTTTCAAATGTAAACGGCATAGGATACGCAAACGCACTTCTGAATCTACTCAGAGCCACCTGCGGAGAACCGCTGTAATAGATCGTGCTGCACTGGTTGTCCAGAAGGTCATAGAAGATATGCCTTGCATTGACCTGAATCCCCTTCATATCCGGCTTCACGCTGTAGATACGAAAAGGCTGCCTTCCTTTTGGTGTAGAAGCATAAAGTATACATCCTCTTTCGATACGCTCCCACTTGCCTTCGCTGTCGTATGGATGTTCCATCTGCAGCTCATATGGCCCGTTCAATTCTTCCGTGATAACACAAGAGGACGGAAGCAATGCTCCCATCCCCAAGGTTTCAAATGTCTTTGCAGTTTTTTCGTGAATGCTTACAATCATTCTGTATATGCTTCTCCTGTGATTTTCTTGTAGTCTTCTGCTGTCAGTTTCTTAGCCTTCACAAACATAGCAACATCGCCAGCAGAATAAATGCCTTTGTTGTAAAATCTTTTCACTGTGTTAAACATCGTTTACACCTCCATCTGATTCAGCAGAATCGCCGCCATCGCTTCATCCTGCGCGTTCTGATTTGTCAAAATCTCCATCTGATTCAGCAAGATTTCTGCCTGCAGGATTTCCTGATCGGCCTGCCCAGTCTGCATTTCTTTCTGTTTCCTCAACAAATTTTCTGTGGTATCTACAATTCTTTTGATTTTTCTTTTCTGCGTTTTATCATTCATTTTTGCACTTCCTTATTTTATCAAAAATAATGTCCTTTCCTTTTTTAAGTTACGCAATCAAGAATACAGGGTCTTCCTCTGTGAAGTATAAATTTATTCTCCCTGTTTCTAAAATCTCACAACATTCAGTGGAAATCTCTTTAGTTTTAGGATTGTTAATCAACGCGTCATCGTGGTAAATCTTCGTGCCTGCCAAAAGGTATGCCGTGAAAATGCACGATACACCTATACAATAATGACCATTCGTTGTTCCCTCTACTCTGTGCAGGACATTATCAAAAACAACAACAGCATTTCCGTGACCATCTGTTTTTGAACTCCCCGCACTTATCCAAGACGTTCCATCCCACTTATAGCAGTATTGTCCAGCAATATAATATATTGCATTTTGATATACCACCGCACTAGATTCCGAGGAATTCGCAAAAACAGCCGGTAGTGTACTTACTTTTGTCCAAGATGTACCGTTCCACTTATAATGGTATCTCCTGTAATTTGTATCATAATTTCCTAATAAATGAATTTCATGATTATACACTACAGCACAAACCATTCCTGTAGTATAAGGAGTTTCCTCAAGAGTTTCCCATGTTGTTCCATCCCATGTGTAGTGACCTTTACTGCTGCTTCCACCAAAAAAATGAAGTTTATTATCATATACTACAGCCGCCCCCCACAATCCATTTGCAGGTGCGTCTGTAAGTTTTTCCCACTTGGTTCCATCCCACCTGTAGTGTTTTTTCGTTGCACTATTAGCAACAGTGCCACCGATAATATGAATACAGTCATTATAGACCACAGCGCAGCCTTCCCCCGCATATACATATGGTAATAAACCGACCCATTTCCACGTCGTTCCATCCCATTTATAATGTGAACTATATTGGCCACTTGCGGCACTTCCTATTTTGTGAATTTCATTGTTATAAACAATAGTAGTACCACCTACTAAATCTACTGGGAGTATGCTTGCATAATCAGTAGACTTGACCATTTCGGCATAAAATCCATGTGATATACCTTTAATCGCTTCCAATACACCGGATAAACTACCTAATTCCAACGCACTCTTATTTACGCTATATAAGGATTCCAGCATCTCCCAAAATGTCTCTGCGGGAACCTGTGCTGCTGTTTCTCCTGCTTCGCCGAAATTCTTGACCATCATCGTCATCAGGTCGATTGCTTCATACAGATTCTGATACAGTACCACCAAAGCCCCATATTCATTGCTACTTTCGATAGCACTTTCTCCAATCAGACTTTTTACTACATGAATGGTAAACGGCATGGTAGACAAAATCTGTTCATTGTTTTTGTATACCACAACTTCACAATGCACATCTTGCGCCGCCAGTGCCAGCATCTGCGTTGTCGCTTCAAACAGGCATCTGCCGTTTACAGGATCCTGCAGACTGCCGTTGTTATAGAACTCTGTGCCGTCATGCTTTCTGCCGTAGATACGCACCTCGCAGTCTGTCAGATCTACGGGTGTGCCGTTGTCCGTTACCGTAATATCGAAATAACGGGTTTTGGTATCGTTCTGCTTTGCTTTTGCTACGATTTTTCCGATATTTTCTCTTTTAACATCCGCATACATCCGATACGATGTTTTCAATTCTGCCAATCATTCCACCTCCAAAAAACTTTTATAAAAATCTCCAGCAAGGGACGATTTCTACTTCTGTTATATCCCCTGTCCAGCTGATTGTGTTTTCTCCCGTTTCCAGTCTGGGAAATGTCATACCGCCGTATTTGCTGTTCTGACTGATATTTCCCTTGAACACTTCCATCCGTTCACTGTCAATCGTGATGCTTTCTTCCACGCCATACAAAGGGAAATCTACGCCGTTTATCGTCAGCGTAATATCCCCGTTACCATATACCGTGAGCATCGGCTGAGCATACACAGAACCACCATTGACCAGAATACTGGGAGCCGTCAGCACCCGTGTATCATCTCTGGCATTGATATTGTATTTGAACGGCTGTGTATCCATCGTTACTATGAACCTCTGGAACGTTCGCATCATCTGGGCAATGCTGATCTTATTGGAAATCGTCACATGATACACCTTGTCGGGTTCGGTAGAAAAAGTCATTTCCCCGCTGCCGACAAGCCATGCCGCAATCTCATCCAGATTTTCCCGCTTTTTGATCGCGCATTCCATTGTCCTGTCATAGCTTTCATAAACGCCTTCATCGGTATGGAGAGAACCGTTCCGCCCGGGAATAGTAATGCTGTCCATACGCCGCTCCGGGCGAATGGTTTCGGGCATCTTTGTCACAATGATTCCCATGCTTCGGCTGTCAATGCCGTTGAATTTGAACCATGCTTCAAAAATCATGTGCCACCCCTCCCTGCATTCTGCTGTCTGCGGAAAAATTCTATTTCTCTTGCGATTGTTTGTGTATCTCTACCATTGCCGTTGTTTACGGTATCAATGTAAAGGTTGATGTCGCCGTATGTATTGCTGTAGGAAGCTCCGCCACTTGCAGAAACGGCAGGTACGGGAACCGATGTGACCATAGCCATACTGTTTCGCATGGTCTGCATGGTGTTTTTCAGCCTGTTCCGTACACCTAGAGCATAGCCGTCCATGGAATATTCACCCATTTCCGCAAATACTCTCGAAGGAGAATTGATGTCCAAATCTTCCTGTGCCTCTCTGACTGCCGCTGCAATCACTTCTGCAATCGCATTGACAACGCCGCTTCGTCCGTCACGGATCCCCTGTGCCACACCCTTTGTCATATCTTCGCCGACCTGTCTGAAATCACTCCAGAAGCTTTCTATCATAGAAATCAATTCTTCTTTCGTGGTTTCTACATATTCCTCTAATACGGGATACTGTTCTTGCATTCCCAGAATGATCTGTTCCATACTTCCGGCTGCTGTTTCCTGCTTTGCCCCTGCAACTGCAGTTGTCACAGCTCCTGTGATAGCATTGCCCATGCTGGCAGCATCCGCTTGCAGATTTTTATGCAGTTCGCCTACAGCATCCTGTGCCGCCTGTGCAATCAGCAGCGGTCCAATCTCATCCTGAGCCTGTTGTTTTGCCAGTCTGCCTTTTTCTTCAAACAGCTGTATGTATTTGTTCAACTCCGCTTCGGTCAGTTTATTCAGTGCTGCAACTTCATCTGCAGAATCAGGTCCTAACTCCCGCAGTTCTGCCAGCAATCCCCCAGCAACACCTTTGCCCTGCAGCTCTTCTATATTTTTCTGCCATTCCTGAAAAATTTTGACCTGCCCTTCCAGATTTGCAATCAGTTCTTTTCCAGAAACGTCCTTACTTTCTATGGCATCAAATAAACCTGCAAAATCAAAAAGGCTTTCCGCTCGGGACTGCACGCTTTTTTCATATTCCTCCATAAGTTTCTGTTCTTCTTTCAGAATATTCTGCTTAGTGGTATATATCTTTTTGTCGATTTCCGCCAGTTCTTCTGCCTGAAATTTATTTATCGTTTTCAGGTCTTCCCAAAACGCAACTTCTTCCTGCAGGGTCAATTCATTATAAAATTTCTTATCAGAAATATAATCTTCTGCCCCTTTCAAAAGTGCCTGTGATACTTCCTCTGCGGCTTTAATGGCTTTATCCTTATTTTTTTCGATGCCTTCCGCAATACCGGCAACAATCTGCCTGCCGATTCTATCTCGGAATACTTTGGAAGGAGAATGAATCTGTAATGTTTTTTCCGCCGCTTCCGGCAGACTGTTCAGCAGATTTGTAAAGCCGTCTTTCAGTTCTTTCCATGCATTTTTTATGCCCTGCAGAATCCCTCTGACAATCTCCACGCCAATCTCAATCAGCTTAAAATCGTAATCCTCAAAGCTTTCTCCAAGGGCAAACAGTAATTCAGGAACAGCTAAAATCAAATCCGGAATGGCGTTAATCAGACCGATTGCAAGACCGCCCACAATCTGCGGTGCAACTGCAGCTATATCCGGGATATGCTCTATAAGCGTTTTTGCAATCTGTATTACCATTTCAATGATGTCCGGCACCATTTCAGGAGCAGCTGCCGCCAGAGATTCCCCAAAGCCTTCTACCAATTCAAAGCCTTTATCCAGGATCAGTGGTGTATTGGCAGTAATCGTATCTGATACACGGGTCATGATGTTCGTCATTTTTTCTACGAACACATCGGGCGTAATGATTTCATTCGCCACTTCATAAACCGCTGCCGCCACTTCCTGCTTCAGGGTTCGCATCTGATCCGCAAAATTATCCGTCATGGCTTGTCCTGCATCCAATGCTGCACCATGAAAATCTTCCAGACCATTTTGCGCTTCCGCCATTGCCTGCACAGCACTAATCCCAAGGTCTTCCCACTTTGTGCCATACAATGCTACACCAATTTCATTTTGTTTGACTTTATCATTCATAGAAAACAGGGCGTCATTTACCATTTGCGTGGCTGTCTGCGCCTGTTCTCCACCTGCAGCAAACATAGAAAACATTTGTGTTGCATCCAGCCCAAGCCCTGCAAACGCCTCTGCACTGGTCTTAGAGTTGTCCTTAGTACGAATGCCAAATTCTTTGATCGCATCATTCAGATAATCAATCTGATATACACCATTTTCTGCACCATTCATCATAATGGCAAACATTTGCTCTGCCGAATATCCTGCATCCGCATAATACACAGCGTATTCTGCAATCTGATCGGCAAGGTCGCCGTTCTGGTTCAAGCCCTTTTGCGCTCCTACCGTCATCAGATCATAAGCTTCCTCCGCATCAATGCCGAATTGTTTCATCAAAGCATCTGCACCTCGCAAACCTTCCTGTACATCCATGCTGAAGACTTTCTCCATGATGATGGCTTGATTGCTGACATTTTGTAGTTTTTCATCCGGCAGATTTTTCAGCTGCTGACGCACTTTTGAAAGTGCTTCTGCCGCTTCCTCTGTGCTTTCCGCAAACCCATCTGCATAAATGCCGGTAATTGTTTTTTCGTAGGCTTTCGCTTCTTCCTCGGTCAGGCCCAGCTGAGCCTGTGTCATGGCAAGGGCTTTGTCTGTTTCTGCCGCAAATTCTGCAATGGCTTTTGTTGCATCTATCGCCGCATCCGCTACAACTTCCAGCCCCTTTGCTGCCAGATTGCCGCCTAATACAGCGGCAAACGCATCCGCTTTAGAAATACCGCCATTCATTTTTTGCGAGAAATCCTCTACGCCATCACCGTTTCCCTGCAGAGCCTTTTCATTTTTATCCAATTCTCTGCTCAGCTTATTCAGTTCAGCTTTTGCTTTATTCAGATCCTGCGTGTATTTCTGCACAATCAAGCTGTTTTCATCATAAGCCTCTCGTGCCTCATGTAATGCTTTTTCCTGAGCAAGTACTTTCTGCATCTGTGCATCAATTTGCTTATTCAGAACCTTGCTTTGCGCAATCAGCTTCTCCTGACTTTTGTCTTCTTTATCGAATTCAGAGGTAACAAGCTGCATCTCTGTTTTCAGCGTTTTCAGCTGTGCATTCATTTCTTTCAGAGCTTTCATAAATTCGGCTTCACCCTCGAAACCAATTTTATAGCCCATTCCCTTCGACACGCTTCCACCTCCTCATTTCAGATCCGCCGGAATCATTTCGTCAAAATCGTCTGTTACAATTTTTTCTTCCGCACCATGGAGAATTTGATAACAAGCAATCATGTCACACAATTCTCCGTAGGGCATACATTTTACGATTTCCTCAGGAATGGCAAGAAGTCTGCCATAAAACCAAAACCACGCAAAGCTATTCTGCCCTGCGTGGCTTCTGCGTTTTTTGATGGTTTCACTTCCACCGTTGATACAATGCCCTTTGTTACTGCTTCAAGCATTTTAGCTTGTACCTCATTGAACTCGCTCATCCCCAGAAGAATAGGTAGATTTTCTGTATCCAGTGGCTTGATTGCCTTGTCATTTCTGATTTTCTGGTATGCTGCCCCCTGTTCCGCCAGAAGATCCAGCACCCAGAGAGTATCGGCAATGCTTTTTTCCGTAAAACCATCCATCATACTTTCCTGCATTCCGCCAATATCTCCAAATCTTTCATAGATTTTAGAAGCTGCCAGTACAGAAAAATTCAGTGAATAAGAATAACCGCCGATTTCTATTTCTGTCAGTCTATCCATGCCTCTATCCCCCTTATGCCGTGATATTCAGCTTGCCCTGAATATATGCAACGGCTTCTGCTTCTGTAGAGAATGTTGCTTCCATTTTCCATGCGTGCTTTTCGGAATCATCACGGAGAATAGTTGCTGTCAACTCCGGTGTCTGCCATTCAATGGTTTCTCCCTGCGTATCCGCCGCATCAGAAGGAATGTTGAACATGATCTTCGGGAAAACTACTGCACGCCATTTATAAAGCCCATCTTTCTTCTTCTTTACGACGCAACCAAAGCCCAGATAAGGTACACTCATATCATCATCATAGACCAGTTCTTTTACGCCATATTCATCTTCTTTCGGTGTGATGCCCAGGATCAGCGCACTTGCATCCTGCATCAGATCGTCTGTACCAATGGTCAGTGTGCCATTAGAAAAGCTTCTGTCGCTTTCCACAATGCCATTGTCTGCTCTTAAATGGTTATCCTCTGCCTGCTCAATTTCCGCAGAGAAAGTTACCGCCTTACCGAGTACAGTCCCCTCAGAATAAGAGGTTACGCCGCCGGAAAAGTCGTATTTTGCTACCATAGGCTTACTTAAGCCAATTACTGCCATAGTCAAACACTTCCTTTCATAATCTTATCTATTTCTGTTTCTGCGATCTCTTTCATTTTCGCCTCCACTTTGGAAGCCGCTTTTCTTGCTGCATTATCTATAAAGGGATATTTTTGCCGCACCGATGAACCGCTGTTGATGGCTCTTGCCAAAAGGGCATTGGGTATCCCTTGCGGATATGACTTTGTAGGAATCCCCTGATATCCTTCAAAGCCTACGCTGGCTTCGATGATATGCCCATTTTCATAAAACTCCGAAATCCCCAAAGCAGCAAGAAGATGCTCTTTATCTTTTTCCGCTACACTTCGGAATTTTTCTTCTTTATCCAAATGACGGAATACCTCATCCGGGATATTCTCTGTTTCTTTTCGCAGTTCGTCAGCAAAAACACCTGCACCGCCATACAATGCTTTTTTACCGATACTTCGGTGAACAGATATGCGTAATTTTTCCATACGCTTATCCAGATCCCCTGACTTGAATTTCAGCTTTGCCATCAAACCACCTCAAACGTCCATTCATAATGGATATATTTCGTTTCTTCCTCATACTGAACAGAATTCAGAAAAAACGAAATTCCTGCGGATTTCAATGCTTCCTGAATGGCATCCAGATTCGGGTCAAGGTCTGTTTTTGTAAAGTAATCAATCGTTCCCATAATCGTCTGTTCACACTTCAGATTGTCAGCATGGAGCGATTGTCCTTCTCCCGATTCTGCCCATACAATATACTGATCCGGCTTTTTAAAGGCGTGATAATGGAACAGCTCCGCCGGAACTTCCAGCAGAGCTTCTTTTACTCTCAGCAATTTTTCAAGCATTTTCCACCACCAGCCTTTCCAATGTCAGCTTTGTGATGTTCAGACCATTTTCATCTTTCATCGGCTGTACCAGACGGATGATATACCTTGCACCGTCTTCCAGCTCTGCCACATCTAATACAGAAATATCATGCCAGTCCGGGATATTTACCACCATGCTGATATTCTGATTCGCCTGCAGTGCTGTATAATATCGGCTAAAGCCCAGCACATCAACCCCAAAATAATGCTCTGATTTCAAAAACAGCTCTTCTTTCGGTAAATCGCCGGGTTCTGCGATATTTCTTGTTTCATAGATCTGCAGGATGCCGTCATCAAAGGTCATGCTAGCACCTTCCTTTCTGGCTGAATAAAAGGTTATTCAGTTCATACCGCAGGAAGCGCGGCATTTCCGTTTCTGTTCCTGCACGTTGTCGAAAAAGGTATGCTGCATATTGGATCACGGCCATTTCGCATCTGATATCATCCTGAATAACAAAAATACCTTCTCCTTCAATGGCGGCTTTAGCTTGTTCCAAAAGGTATTCCAGATATTCGTCATTCGCCGATGTCATCTGCTGCAGATCCTTTTTCAGAATAGATAACTGCTGCGCCTTTGTCATAAGCCGCCCTCCTTTACGCTTTAGTCAGTTTCCTCTGCGGCAGATGTTCCTGTTGCTGTATTCGCCGCATCAGGTGCAAAGGAAATGCCGTCTGCAGAAGGTTTTGCGCCGCTGATACCAATTGCAATAAAGCCCTCAGGAATCACAGGCATACCATCATATCTGGCAGTGCCTTTGAATACTGTCTGGTCTTCGATAAACAGAACGTGTTCAGACTGTGCCAGTTTGATACCTGCTCTTTCTGCCAGCAGATACAGGTCACCGTATCCGCCGATAATTACGTTATCAGGGATGAATTCCAGTTCAATGATCTCGCCACCGATCACAGGCATAGTATTGTTGATACCTGCTGTTACAGCACCCGCCGCATTGATAGACATGGATTCTGCCAGCAGCGTTGTGTGTGTGCTTTCATTCATGCACCAGAATTTTTCGCCCCTGCTGTATTTGGACTTCATCTTGCCGCTTTCTTTGATGATATTCTGATACAGCTTCAGCCCTGTACTGTTTGCCGCTGCAATAGAAGCAATATTTTTTGCAGACAGGTCTTCCCATGTTCTTGCTTTTTCAGGATAATCGGAAGGCTTGCTTGTCTGAGCCAGTCTGGTAAAGATACCCATAGGCATTTTTGTACCTGTACCGAATACAATCGCTTTATCCAGTGCCAGACCGATTGCCTGTCCGATACCTGTCAGCAGTTCGGAAGCCAGTGCAATGTCACTGTCCTCTAAAATAGCATTGCATACCGCTACATAACCGCCGACCTTATAGCCGTCTACTTCTACCTGATTGAACAGGAAATTCAGCTCATTCAGTTTGCCGCACATTTCTGTCCAGACCGCTTCGGGGATTGTCCCCATAATGTTCTGTCTGGATGTACCGGGTACTTTTCTCAGATTTACTTTCTTGATCAGCTTGGAGTAGTTCTCCAGATTTTCTCTGATAATCCCCAGCATTACTTCCGGAATGGTCAGCTCTGCCCCCGTGATTGCTCTGTTCTGACCTGCCAGCTCTCTTGTTCTCTGCAGGAATGTTGTTACATCCTCACGGGCAAAGAAAGCATCTCTTTCCTGCATATTCATGCCGAAAAATTTTCTTGTTTCCATAGGTTTTTCTACACCTCTTTCTTCATTTTCAGGATTGCTGATTGCTCTTGCAGAGCGTTTTTCTTCCTCTGCAATTTCATTTTCCAGACGTTCCACTTCCGCTTCCAGTTCACCTTTAGCCGTGTCGTGTTCGCCCTTCTCGGTCTGAAAAGCATCCGCCTGTTCTTCTACAACTTTACGATCCTCGTCAGAGGTTTCCTCAGTCATTTCGCCAATGGCAGCTTCCAGTTCCGCTTCTCTCTTTTCAAAATCAGCATCTTTGCCCCGCAGGGCATCCAGTTCTTTCTTCTTTGCGTCCAGTCTGGAACGCATCAGTAATGTTTTCAGTGCCATATTTATTCTCCCTTCACTTTGCGAAGCATTTTTTCTTTCCATGCATCCAGATCTCTTTTACGGATATTGCTGAGCTGTTCTTTTCTCGCAGATACACTTGTTTCCTGATAAGCAGGGAACGTAACCACAGAAACCTCATACAGCCGTACTTTCTTGATGATCCAATGGATAGAAGTGCCATTATCAATGAATTCTTCTTCCAGAATATCAAACCCGAAGCTGCACTGGTCTACATCTCCACGCTTGACCCGTTCATGCAGGTTCATGGCATCCTGGTCTTTCGGATTGATTTTTACTTCGCCCCAAAGCCCTCTGCTGTCTGTTTTCAGTGCCAGCGTTCCGGCTTTCGTTCTTCCCAGTACCAGCCTGCTTTCGTGGTTAATCAGACAACGAATGTCATCTGCTAAAGCTCCGTCAAAGGCTGTTTCGGCAATACTTTCCGTTGCACCCTCCCAGAGTTCATAATTGGAGTTGAATACAGAAAAATACCCGCTGATATAGAGTTCATCCGCTTCTTCTCTTGTCTGAAATTGTGAAGCAACGCTTCTCATCTGTCTTTTTTCTCTCATTTCCCTATTCACCCCCATTCAATTTCTTCTGGTCGCCGATCATACCCTGTGGAATATAGTTTTCCAGAATAATCAGCTCATCCAGTCCTTCTTTCGGACTCATGCTTACCCAGTCCCGTACTTCATTCCCTGTCATAATCCCCCTTGTGTAGAGATTGCACCCTACATCAGAAAGGGTCTTAATATCATAGGAATACAGGGACCGGATATTGAAACGGAAATACCAGTCTTCCCGCAACAGGAGCTTTTTCGTCAGTTCCTGTTCGATTGCCTGACAGATCGGACGAATACGGGTATTGACAAAGTTGTTCCATTCTTCTTTATTGAAACTGCCTTCGCCCACAATAAAAGGCGGCACATCCAGAATGGCAGCCACCGTCCTTTTATCCATATGTACACTGTCTGAAATTGCAATATCATTCAAAGACAGCGGTCTGATTTCGATAACATCGAACTGTTCTGCCGGAAGCATCCACGGCTCCCCTGCTTTAGAGGATGCCACATACTGATCCAACAGCTTCCTTCTGCCGATAGGATCAGAAAATTCATCTGTCATACCGTCTACTTTTACGATGACAGAAGGTTTCCATTTGCTTTCCATGAAACCTTTCTTCGTAATATTGGCCTGTTTCAGATTTTCCGCAACCTCTTTCAAAGTGGTGCGATATCCTGTCCCTTTCCAGTAATAATACGGGTCCGGGTTGATGACAAAATGCAGTACATCTTCAGGTGCGTATTCCTGACCGTTGAGCAGCACCTTGTAGGCAAATCCATTCGGAATAAAAGAAGCCGCAGACGCAGGTATCGGGTATAAATCCTCTAAATACCCCCGCTCCGTAGCAGGCAGAACAATGCTGTTTCCGTCCCCTTCCAGCAGAAGTGTCCGCACCACTGAAGATATAAAGGTTTTTCGTGTTGTGTATCGGTTTGGACTGATGTCGATTTTCCGTGCCAGACCGTTCTGCACACGGGTATCTCCATTTTCTGTGTTAGCCATCAGATGAATGGTCATGCTGGAAATCAGATCTGCAACCTTATTGACTGCCGCCATGATTTCCGGATTGTGGGATAATCTGATATATCCCGTTCCACAAAGCACATCATAAGATGCAGGGGAACAGAAAAAAGAGGTCGCTCTAGCTGGCTCTGCTCTTGTCTTTGTTTGCTGTTTTCTTTTCTTCGCCATCAGATCCCCTCCTTATCCGAGCCAACCGCTCGCTTGCTGGCTCTTTTCGTTGCCAATCAGCATCTGCTTTGTAGCAATGACATCTGCATCGAACAGGTCAATTCGCAGCTTCGGCTGTACTTTTTCAAACCGTACAAAATCGTCACTGTCTTCTACAGCTTTCACGTTACCAATACAATACTCAAATGCCTTATTTCCGACATAATAAAAACGCCCCTGTTTGATCTGCTTTTCGATCTCACGGAACGCTTCTGTTTTTTCTACATATCTCTGTGACTGGTCACGCATTTTGAAGCCAGCCTTTTTCATTTTCAGGACAAATTCTCTGGCATAGCGTTTATCATAGCCAACCCATTTGATTTTGAAGCCCAGCTTCTTCATCTTTACGAACCAATCCACAACATCCTCGTATTTGATGACTTCATCATTACAGAGTGTCAGCCAGTCATTTTCTTCCCACCAAAAGAAAGGGATGTTGTCTTCATCCGCTTTCAGATGCGCCTGCATGACTGGGATAAAACCATGCGTGATGCTGATATCTATACCCTGATACCGCCCATGCAGGGATACCCCTGTCAAGTCGTACATCTTAGAAAGGTCCGCACCGCCATACCATACGATAGGCAGCTTTGCTAGTTCTTCTATCGTCCAGCTGTATCTGTCATTGGATGCTACCACTTCTGCCATATCGAAATAGGTATCCATCGCAGAAGTAAATACATTCAGAGATTTTGCAAAGAAGTCCTTTCTCTGCTGCGGGTCATTCTGTGCCTGCAGGGAATCATTCAGTATTTCCTGTGGACGGATGCTCTGTCCATATCCGGGGTTTGCCATCTGATGCGTCAGCGGGTTTGTATAATCAATAAATTCCTTTCCGCTTTCGCTTTTCACAGGGTCCGCTTCGGCGATAAAAATAAAATACTGTTCGTCCTGAATCTCTTTATCCAGTACTCGTTTACAGTATTTTACCCTCTGTGCCAGAAAGCTGTTCGGGTCATCCCCGGCGGTAGATATACCGATCATCAGCTTATTTGTATACGCTTTCATGGCTTCTTTGAACAGGTTGTACTGCTTCGGCTTCTTGAAAGCGTGTATTTCGTCTGCAATACATACCGAAGCATTGAAGGAATCCTGGGCGTCAGGATTTGCCGCCAATGCTGCAATACTGAGCATCCCTCCGGCAAATTCTGCCGAAATGGTATGTTCATTATGGTTATCCACGATACGGAACGGACCACCACTTTCCTGATCCTCTCCCAATCGTCTGATATTGTATTTGAGAAAATCAAAAGTTTCCAATGTCTGCTTTAACGCCGCCGCTACAACATACATCTTTGCCCCCGATTTTCTGTATAGCAACCCCAGAGCATACGCAAGTGAAGCTGCAAATGATGTCTTGACATTCTTTCTGGGAATAAAAATCAGAGCCTCATGGAAGCGGTTAATCTTTGTACCCGCTAACTTAAAACCTAAAAGATTGTAGATGATGAATTTATGAAACGGCATCAACAAAAAAGGGGTCCCTCTAAGTGGTGTCCCATCCTGCTTTTCTCCCTGCTGATGACATATCGTTTTCTCAATAATGCCAATGCAGAATTCCGCATCCTTTGGGTCAAAATCATATGCAGGATTTCGCAAGTCATCCAAAAATCGCTGACAGGCTTTTCTCTGGTAATTGTTTGCAAGGACTTCTCCCGAAACAACACCGTTGGCATACTCCATAACAGCATCCCAGTTTTTATACTTAGCCATCCAGTTCTTTCAGTGCCTGACCCAAAGCACTCTCCTTTTTTCCTTCCAGACTTTTCGACCGAATCTGCTTCAGTCCTTTTGGGGTCAGCCCGAACAGATTCTCCATATTTTCCAGATCCTTTCGCAACGTTTCCATTGCCAGATACACAGGTGTTTTTCGTTCATTGGTCGCTCCGGATTTATTGGTGTATTCTTCTGTGATTGCACAGCCGGAATCATACCACTTCTCTTTCAGAATGTCATACTGCACCATCAGATCTGCATATCGCTCAATGCTCACATCAAACTCTGGCAGATATGTTCCAACCTTCTTCATTCTGTTTCTCGTTTTTGCAACAACACTTTTTACCTGCTTTTTGTATTCCTCTTTCATCGGCTTCCCCCCTTTCTTATTTTTTCGTAGAGTGGGAAAAACCTAAACCCCCGCAGTAGACAACCTGCCAAACTGCCCTAAAATCAGAGGGGGGATCACTTTTTGTTCTTCCGCCAGTCCACTCCCGGTTTTGTATTTCTCATCAGCTGCCTTCCCAATTCCGTCAGCCCACCTGTCATGTTATTTTCTAGCTTTTTGTGCGTGGAATAACTAACAGAAATCAGGTTCCAGTCCTCCCACGCATATTCAGGATATTCTTCCGCAGGATAGATATGATGCACCATCTGTGCCGCTTCTGTTCTGCCGTACCAACCAGCAACAACGTCTTTATATTTATCCAAACGAAGAATCTTTTCCCGTTTCTTTTTCCACTTTTTACTGCTGTAATCCATTTATGTTTCTATCCTTTTCCACGCAAAAAGGACACCGTTTCCGATGTCCTTTCCGTCAGAGGGTTTGCGTTTCCATACTTCATTACTTCATCGCCGCAATCTTGCGACAATACCATAATATCACTTTTTTACCCCCTACTACTACAAACTTTTATAAAATTATTTTTATTTCCAGAGATTCTAAGCCCTCGTTCTTCTGCAAATATTCTCCTAGCTTTTCTAAGCCAATTATATATGCTCTGTTCACTTGCTGGGATTTCCAATTCAGCCCTATGTACACGATTGGAAATATCATTCTTTTCCAGATCCTTTTCAGCATCCGTAAAATAAACAATCTCCACCGCTTTCCGCTGCTGTTTATTCAGCCGCTTCAAGGTCTTTTCCACGGCAGTAATATCCAAAATCTCTGCCTGCAGATCACGCACAGCATCCTCGGCTTTCATCACGGCAACGGCAGTAGCATCAGACGGCATTCCATTGCCGCTCCGAAGGACCGCCCTCCTTGACTGCTGGTAGATACGATCACGCACCATCCGCTCCAGCTCTGCAGAGGTCAGCTTCCCACACGCCGCATAAAAACGAAATGCTTCCGTTGCATAATCCCGAATGTTGTCTTTTTTCAAACTACCACCTCTCAATCCTTCTGCTTCTGTCCGCATTTTGTTGGTTCGTTCAAACACTTTTCTGCACAGTCTTTGTTTTCTTCACAGAAACTGCAGCAGAACTTATAGCCTTTCTTCTCACAGCGAAACAGCTTACACCATCCCGCACCTTTGTCCATGTATCTGGAACCTTTGGGTCTGCCTGTTTTAGCCATTCATACCACCGCATTCCAGACCTTCCAGAAAATACAGAATATTTCCGTTTTCTTTGATTCTGAATTTTTCCAACTCGCACCGCTTGATACTCTTTCTGCAATACAGCATCTGCATATCTCGCCATTCTTCCCACGGTATGCGGTAAAAATCACAAAAACTGAAGGATACCAGAATAAAGCACTCCGCCCCCATTGCATGGTATTCTTCCATCGCTTTCAGCTGTGCTTCTGTCAGTCTTGTATATGCAATACTTTCCTGATCGGTATGCTTCGCTTCAAAGATGACAGTCCTGCCGCCTTTCAATGTGCCTTTATAGTCAGGCTGTGCCGCTTTTGTGAAGCAAGCCTTAAAAGTTCCCTGCTTATCCATTCTGGACAGCACCTTCATCGGCTCCGGTGTCTTTTCAATTTTTGCCATTCCCTGTGCTGCATAGTATCTGCAGGAAGCATCCACTATCTGTTCAAACAACTGCCCAACCATTTTCGACCGCTTCCCCTGCAGATGCTTTTCCGCTTCAAAAGCTGTCAGATCAGTGTATCCTTCACTGTTTTTTCTTGGGTTATACTGTTCCATTCCTACCACCTCCATCTTCTCTTATCAGCACACACGCCAGTAAGAAAGAAATCGCACTGGCAGCATACCTGTCCAATACAGAATGCTGATAAAATCCATACAGCTTCACTTCAATCAGCTTCCAGACTGTCAGAATCAGATTGCAGAGCAGCACCGCCAGTACTACACGCATAGCAAACAGTTGCATTTTGTCATTCATCTGTTTCCACCACGATTCCCAATACATCTGACTGGCGCATAATCAAATACGTTTCTTCTTCAAACTTTACTTCCATGAAGCCATAAGGAGAAATCAGGATGCGGTTACCTTCTTCCAAAAGCATCGGCACACGTTCTCCATTCCCAATAATGCCAGATCCAACCGCTACCACGATAGCTTCCAGAGGCTTTTCCTTTGCCTGTCCCGTCAGGATCAATCCTGATTTTGTTTTTTCCTGCGCTTCCATCTGCTTTGCAACGATCCTATCGCCCAAAGGTACTAACTTCATTTTTCCGCCTCCTCAAACTTTTCAATGAGCCTTGCTGATACTTCGGTTTTAGTATAAAGTTCCTTTGTTTTTTCATAATCCGCTCTTTTCAAGGCTTCCCCCATCGCTACATGAGCAACTATTCCAAGTGCATTTTCTCTCCCGATAGCATCTCCTGCTCCCCCTTCAAGAATTTCCTTTGCCTGTTCGCTTTTCATTGCTTCTTCTAAAAAAATCTGAAACAGGACAAGTTTATACTTTTCTTCCATATCCATTTTGTTCACCCTTTCTCAATCATCTTTCTGCCGCATCTAGGGCAATAATTCGGTGTTAAATCGAAATAGTCACGGCTCAGATACCCGCAATGTGTACATCTCGGAACGCCGCTGCTTTTATCCCAATGTGCGGTAGGCGGTGTTCTTCTGTTCCAGACTTTCACCGCATCATCTTTCGTAGCACCAGATAAGCCACAGGCACAAGATGTGCATTCAACAAAAAATTCTCCTTCAAACGGAATTACTATATCCCCCAGCCGATGAGAATGAGGTTCTATTTCGTATAAAATAGCTTCCCCTCCACAAAACGGACAGGTTTCCAGCTTTATTTCACAGATTTCTTTCATTGGCATCCGCTCCTTCCCGTTCCTCTAACCATTTTATAAAGCCAATGAAAAACTTTCTTCTCTCAAAAGGTGCAATTCCCAAAGAATCCATTTTAGCAACCATTTCTTTATATTGTTTTTTTCTTTTTTCTTTTCGCTTTTCCGATCTCTCTGCCATCATCCGCAGCTCCACTTCTTCTGGCAGTCCGCTATGTCCGCTTACTTTTGTATTTCGATTCCTCTTATACATTTAAAAAAATCCTCACACCCTTGCTTATAGCCATTCCAATACACCTGCACTGATTTCGTTTCTTTATCACATTTTGCATCAGCTTCTTTTTGTAAATCATCGCATATTGTTTCAAATTCTTCTCTCAAACTCATTTAGACGCACCTCCTTCCATAGCACCAAGAATTATCTGCATCGCTGTGATTGCAGTATCAAAATGCCTTCCAAGTTCCTCACGATCAGTGCGAGCCTGCTCTTTATTCTTCCCGTTCATAAGAGTAACCTGCTTCTGCAGAACAGGCTTCAAAAGGCTAAGCCCTGTAATGCTTTCCTCAAGGTCTTCTTTCTTTACGCTTAATACTACAAATTTTTCAATCATTTTTATCCATCCTCCTGTTCATAGCAGCCATAATCCATGCCGCCCTCTTTTACTGCTTTCATATATCGCACCCAGCCGATTTCTTCAAAAAAATCTTCCACGAAGAAAATAACCTTGTATCCTTTCGGAGGGCGAAGCGGTCTTCTATTTTTAGATTCCTTTACCAATTCGATCTTGATTTCGGGCTGTTTCAGATTTCTGCTACTGCTCCATCGTTTGGCACCCTTTTTGATATTTTCTTTGGATATGTATGTTGCCAGACGATTATCCTTCTGATTCTTGTACAGGTGCTTGATCTTTACCAGACCTCTGCCCCAGATGTCCTGCAGTATCTCCTGTGCTTCTTTCATGCTCATACCTTCAAAGGCATTCATAACTACATGATGATGCACCCTGCCCTGTACTTCGATTACAGAAATATATTTCAGATCGGAAAATCCATTTTTCAAACGGTATCGTCTCAGGCGTTTAAAAAAATTACTGATTATTCTTTTGGCATCGTCAACAGTGACAATCTGGTCATGCGTCAACAGTAAAAAATAGTCCCGCCCGCCAAAATTAGCATTGATTCTTCTTGTCATATTTTTTCTTGCGATCTGCAGGTTTCTTTTTTCCTGCTCCTCGCTGGTCAGACTTTCCCGTCTGCCCCTCTCGTATTTTTTTCCAATGGTACGGGGAGAATAAAATTCTTCCACCTCATACACATCACCTGCTTTTATCTTCTTTCTGTATTTTGGCATCTCTCCTGCTACCCCCTGTCTTCTTTCTTCTATATAATATAGAGCGTGTCCGTTAAGTTAATTGCTTTATGGACAGACGAAAGGGGCAGCCGCCCCTTTCTTTTTGGAGGTTCTGCAAGATGGATTTCTTGCACCAAAATACTAAAAACCATTGATATTTCAAGGTTTTTGGAGTATACTCTTTTATAGAGTTATAGTATACTTTTGGTTCTTAACGGAACCTCCGCCGCTCTGTTCCCGCAGAGCGGTTTTTTTCTTTTTCTTCTATTTAATATGTAGATTCTTCCGTTGTTTCTTCCTGCTGTTCTTCATCTTCTTTGCAATCGCAGCTTTCGCCATGATCCAGATTTGCACCGCAGTCATCGCAGGTTTCATATTTTGCCATTTTAAATTCCTCCTTTCATAATTTTTATAACTGCATCTGCTCTATCGGTCTAAAATTCATCCAGAGAACTTCTTTCCCTGTTCGCTGTGCATTTTGTGTGATGCTGTAGCAATTACTTTTATGCCAGCCTGTCAGAACTTTATTGTATAGATCACTTTCATATCCGCTTAGAATTACTTTTGCATTGCTTTCCCGTAAAAGCTCAAGCAGTTCTTTATGATCCTTTTCTGTCATTTCCTTCCTGTATTGCTTTCCTGTCCGTGTATCTGGTAAGTATGGAGGATCACAGTAAATCAGAACATTTTCAGAATTGAACCGCTGGATCACATCCGCTGCAGGGCGACACTCAATCTGTACCGCTTTCAATCTCTGTGCGGCCAGTATAAGCAGCTCCGGCATATCGTTCCAATGCTTCACTGCATAACTCTTTTCTCTGCCCTGCACATCACGTTTCCAACCAACGATACCGCCGCTTGTCCGAAAGCCATGCCCCATATTCAATCTGATACAGAATCTGACTGCACGTTCAAATGAATCTTCGCTGGCCGTAAATGCATTTTCATATATCTTTCTGCTGTATGGTGTCATCCAGATTTCTTTTGCCAGCTTTTCAGGATCTTTTCTGACCCATTCAAAAAAATTGATTACTTCGTCGTCCAGATCATTGATTGTTTCGATTGCACTCGGATTCTTTTTAAAGAGTACCGCTCCGCTTCCGAAGAATGGCTCCAGATAGCTTCTATGATCCGGAAAATGAGATATGATCCAGTCAGCGATCCGCCACTTGCTCCCCGGATACTTAATGATCGCTTTCATCTTTCTCCAGCAACACTCTCAGCATTTCTGCCATTGGCTTTGCTTTATCGTAAATTTCTTCGAGTTTTGTATAATCTGATTTTTTCAGTTCATTCTGCATGATCATATAGGCAAGTGCAGCATCAGCTGAATCCTTTCCCAGATTTTTCCTCAAGGCATCCCAAGAATCGCAAGCCTCGCATTCTTCATCTTTTACTATTTCAAGATAACTTCCAAAAAGGGCAAGTTCATATTTTCTTTCAGAATTATTATTTTTCATCATTTCCACCTTCTTCCAATAACTCTCTTGCACTCTGGCAAACACTTTTACACAACGCTTCCAGAGCATTTACCATTTTTTGTGCTTCACCGAGCCGCTGTTCCTCTGCCGCCTGAGTAATACAGAACAGAATCTTATTGCTATTTTCCTGCAGTGCTTTCAGATGTACTTTGGATACCTCCACCACAGAAGCACTGGCAACTTTATTCTGCATTTCCGCTTTTACCTTTTCCAGTTCTGCCTTGGCTTCTGCAGCAACCCGTTCTGCTTCTTTCTGCGATTCCTCAAAGGCTTCGATTGCTTTATTGGCTTCT
>CALASU010000047.1 GCA_937888765.1 uncultured Clostridia bacterium
TGTTCTATTCCACACCATTGGGGCTGCGTATCCGCAGTGTTGGGGAAAATGCACAGGCAGCAGCATCTGTAGGTATCAATGTAATGAAGTATAAATATATTACGCTTGCGATCGCAGGTACACTGGCTGGCCTGGGCGGTGCCTTTATGTCCATGGGTTATGTTTCCTTCTTTTCTAAAGAAATGATTGCAGGTCGTGGTTTCATTGGTATGGCTGCAGAAGCAATGGGGATGGGGAATCCATTTGGTATCTTCCTTGCATCCGGGGTGTTTGGGATTGCTGACTCTTTGGCAGTTCATTTGCAGATGATGAATTTCCCTACACAGCTGATCCAGACGATTCCATACATGATTACGATTGTCGCAATTTCTATCTATTCTTATAAGAGAAGCAAAAAAGAAAAGAAACTGTAAGGAGGGAACGGAATGCATGCAGGACAAAGAGAACTTCGCTGGATGAAAGCGGCTTTGCCTCAGAAAGTAGAGGAGAGCTGTGAAGAAAACTGGATGAGTTATCTGGAAAATGGGATTGCTTCCGATAAAAAACTGTTTTCTGATTGGAATAGTTTTGTACCCGGTTCGCTGTCTCCCTGTCATTTGATTGTAGCGGCAATTCAGTGCATGAGAAATAAGGGGTATGATGTTACAGAAGCGGAAAAATATATTGATGCGGGGTTAAAAGCGGAAGAAGAACAGGACGGCGCAGCGATTCAGGTTATCTCGGCAAAGATTTATCAGCTGCTGAATATGGCACCGAAAGATCCTGCATCTGATTACTGGAACTACAGAGATTACAAAACATGGGAAGAAATCGAAGAAAACTGTGCTTTCCCCGAAAAAAAGGAAGTGGATGTTTTTTCTGATGATTTTGTAATGCGTATCCGTGCCGGCTGGCTGAGTCAGCTGATCGGCGGTGCGCTCGGTACACAGGTAGAAGGGTATCTCACAGAAAATATCCGTAAGGTTTTCGGCGAAGTCAGAGCATATCTTCGTGCGCCGGAAACATACAATGATGATATTACCTACGAAATTGCCTTTCTGGATGCTTTCTGTAAGGAAGGCTATGCCATTACGTCGGACCATATCGCTGATAAATGGCTGGAACTGATCTCTGATGGATATTCTGCGGAAGAAGTGGCTCTCCGTAATCTGAGATGCGGCATCCGTCCGCCCGAAAGCGGCAGATTTCTGAATTATTATTCCGACTGGATCGGTGCGCAGATGCGTACTGCCATCCATGGTATGGTCGCTCCCGGTGATGCAAGACTGGCGGCGAAACTGGCTGCTCTGGACAGTATGGTTTCTCATTCCAATAATGGTATCCTTGGCGGCATTTTCAATGCAGTGCTGGTATCTCTGGCATTTGTGGAACAGGATATGAAAGAAGTCGTAAAACAGACGATTGCCTGTCTGCCCAAGGACAGTGAGTACTATGCAATGGCTTGCTTTGCGCTGGAATGCTGCCAGAATTCTGCGACATGGGAAGAAGCATGGCAGAAATGTGAAGACAGATTCATTGCAGACTATAACTGGATTCATGCTTACCCGAATATGGCGGCAGAGGTAGTTGCGCTGTGGTTTGGCGAGCAGGATTTTGATGAAACGGCTTATATCATTACCATGTGCGGTCAGGATGCAGACTGTACAGCAGGCCCTGTTCTGAATGTGCTGGGGGTTGCATATGGCATGGCGCAGATCAAGGAAAAATGGATACAGCCTCTGGGAAATGAAGTGCTGACAATGATGCGAAAATATCGCAGATTTACGATTGATGAATTGATTGGCTGGACAGTAGACAGTGTTCGTAATGCATCCAATAAAATGTAAAAGGAAAGTCGGAAATTCTTTCTGTTGAAAGAACTTCCGGCTTTTTTCGCTCTATAGGAACTTTCGTTTCCTATGTACGAAGATACGTTTACTTCTGAAAAAGAGGCTGTATTGTTTCTGTTATGCTTTTATGAACAATATTCCTTGGCTCAAAATGATTGAGCTGACAAATAATCTGCAAGGCTGTACCGGCAAAGAAAACAGATAAAACAGTACCGATACCGATAGGGCCTTTCAAAAGCAGGCTTGCCAGAAGAATTGTGCCTATCATGCAGGTCTGTACAATACCGATTGGTGTATTGGGAAATCGTTTCCCTACTGCGATCAGCAGTGAATCACGAGGACCACAGCTCAGTCCGGCAGACATATAGAAATATTGTCCATACCCCATAATGAATAAGCCTGCAATTACCATACCAATGCTTATGGGCAGATGCTTACAGAGAGGGATTGGCTCAAAATAAGAAATCCAATCCACATAATTCCCGACTAGAAGGGTATCCAGAATCGTACCGATGCCGATTTTTTCTTTTAGCAGTAGATCGATGAGCAGAATGAGGATACCGCTGAGCGTATGAACCATACCAAAAGGGATGCCGATTTTGGGCGCAATCGACATCGACAGGCATTCCCAGGGAGCAATGCCGATATTTGCCTGTATGGTCAGATAAACGCCGCAGGCATATATAAATAGCCCGAAAGCAGATTTTATGGTAGATTTTACTATGTGTAAGGAGGCGTTTTGCATAATCATTCCCTCTTTGCTGATGTGATTGTTTTCAGATGTCATAATACTCTTCCAGCAGTCTAAAAAAAGCATTCATCTGTGGTGTAATGGTTTTTCGATAGTGGTAAATCGTTTGAAGCCATACAACAAAATCCAGTTCCGGAACATTCAGGATGGACAGTTCTTCTTTACTGACAGCATCTTTCATCAGATATTCCGGAAGCAGCGTAATACCGATGCCGCATTTGGCAGCTTCCATAGCACCAATCGGATTCCAGATATCAAAAGCAGGTGTGATGATCTGTTCCAGATGCTTGGTATCTTCATTAGACAATTCCGAAAAGGAAAACTGCTTATTCATAATAATGACATTGTGCTTTGCAATTTCTTCTAAGGATACCTGTTCCTGTTTTGTCAGCGGATGTGTTGGTGCAGCAGCAAAAACAAATCTTGCTTTTTGCAGGAACTGTTTTTGATATTCTTTTGAAGTACGTTTGTCATAGGAGATAAAAGCAAAATCGGCTTCATTCTGACGAAGCTGATTTTCGGCTTCTGAAATACTGTCAGCAGTTTTGACTGTAACATGTACCTTTGGATAGCGTTCATGGTAAAGCTTCAGAATGGCAGGGAGAATGGCTGTAATCAGTGAATCGAAAGAGGAGATGCGTAAAGTACCTTTTAACTCCTGTTCTTCTGCACCGATAGCAGAAATGCGCTGTGTCAGTTCGAAAATCTGCTGCGCATAGCACTTCAGTTCTTCTCCTTCGGCAGTCAGAAAAATCTTTTTTCCGATGCGATCAAAAAGTCTGATGTTTAATTCTTCTTCCAGCTGCTGCATTTGAATGGTTACTGTAGACTGAGAATATGCAAGATGTTCAGCTGCTTTAGAAAAGCTATTATATTCTACAATTTTCAAAAACGTGATCAGATTTCGCAATTCCATGAGCTTGCCTCCTGCTGTGAATGTGAGAAAAGCAGTATGTTTCCATACTGCCTTCTCTGAGAATGATAATTAGGGTGGAATATATATACGATATGTTAGGGTTATTTTTTTTCATATTCATTGAACCATTTACTCCAGCATCCAACAGCGAAAACACCGCTGAAGAAGATACATGTCAGTTCAGAAGCGGATGGAACTTCTGTGCCATTTACGCCGAAAGCTGTTGCAACAAGGAAAAAATACAGAATAGAAAATGTTTCGGCGAGGATTGCAGTTCTGCTTGTGAAATCATTAGCTGTCCATTTTTTGATCAAAACCTCCTTAAAAAATCCTCTGTATAAAGTTGTTTTTTAAGAGATCTCTTTTATGGCTCTATCGTATCATAGAGGTATGGTTTTGTAAAATTGAAAGATTCAAAGAAAACCTTTGAAAAAATTGAAGTTTCTCTGAATCAGTTGACAATTCTGTGAAATGATATATAATCCCAAATGGGATTATACTATGAAATGAGGTTTATGGCAATGGAGCAACATACACTGCAAGTATTAAATAATGTGAATCGTGCGATTATCAAGTTCAGGGGTCTGTATTCTGCATGGTCTGCGGCTTATGACATTTCTTATAATGAAATGCTGGTGCTGTATACCATTCGTGAACATGGGTACTGTACCCAGAAGCAGATTTGTGACAGATACCTTCTGCCCAGACAGACGATCAACAATGTGATTGCGCATTTGAGAAAAAATGGGATTCTGGAAATTGCCTCTGAGCAGGGAATCGGCAGAGAAAAGGCTTTTGTACTGACTGAAAAAGGAAAAGAATATGCTGCCCCTTTGCTGGAAAACCTGAATACTTTTGAAAAAAGGGCGGTGGAGCTGTTGGGGAGCGAAAAGCTGGAAATACTGACAGAGCTGATGATGGAATACGATCAGGCATTGCAGCAGGCATTACAGGAAACGAGGGAGTAAGAGATGGAAGCGGCTCATGCATTTGGAACAGAAAAAATCAGCAGGATATTGCTGAAAATGGCACCGCCTGTGATGCTGGCGCAGTTGATACAGGCACTCTACAATATTGTAGACAGCCTGTTTGTAGGGCGATATGCAGAATCGGGATTGACAGCACTGTCTATCATTTACCCGATACAGTTATTGATGATCGCTCTGGCAGTTGGTACGGGTGTTGGCATCAATACGGCAATCGCATCCAGGCTAGGGCTTGGAAACAGAGAAGCCGCAGATGCGTATGCCGGAACAGGTACACCACTGGCACTTTGTCTATGGTTTCTGTTTGCGGTACTCTGTTGGTTTCTGATGCCTTTTTATGCAGAGATGTCTACGGCTTCTTCTGCAATTATTCATGATGTAGTGGTATATGGCAGAATTGTCTGTATATTCAGCTTGGGGTTATTTCTGGAAAGTATCTGGACGAAGATATTACAGGCAAATGGGGATATGAAAACACCGATGCTTGCACAGATTGCAGGAGCGGTAACAAATATCATTCTGGACCCGTTTCTGATTTTTGGTCTACTTGGTCTGCCTGAACTGGGAATTGCCGGTGCGGCGATTGCAACCGTAGCAGGGCAATGTGTTGCAGCAGCAGTCATTGCCCGAAAAGCGATTCATAGTTCTCCGCCTTTGCAGAAATATCCGTTTTATGTTACGCAGATTTTTCGCTTTGGTATCCCGAATATGTTAATGCAGTCGGCATATACATTTTATATTATGGGGCTGAATCTGATCCTTGCAGCATTCTCCGATCAGGCAGTCACTGCACTGGGCTTATATTATAAATGGCAGACCTTTTTCTTTATTCCATTGGGAGCCATGCAGACCTGTATCGTGCCGATTGTCAGTTATAATTATGCGGCAAGAGATATAGAACGCTGCAAACAGACGCTTTCTACGGCGATTCTGTTCGGGCTTGCCTTAATGGCAGTGGGAACTTTATGCTTTGAATGCTTCCCTGCACAGATGCTGTGTGTATTTACATCCGATCAGACGGTAGTGGATATCGGCAGCATTGGATTCCGCTTCATTGGTGTCAGCTTCCTGCCAATGGTAACCTCTCTGATCTTTCCTGTGTTTTTTCAGGCGGTTGGCTATGGTCTGAAAAGTTCTGCTCTGACGATCATTCGTACCGTTATTTTATTTGTACCATTGGGCTATCTGTTTGCAAGGTTTGGGCTGACATGGTTCTGGCTGACATTTCCGGTAACGGAAATGCTTACAACATTGGTCGGTGTGGGGTTTTATAAAAAATTTCTCAATAAAGTATAAATAGATAGATAAAAAGAGATTGGTAACAGCATAGCTGTAAAAACCAATCTCTTTTTTACTTTTTATGAATATCTCAGAAATTACAGGTGCTTATATCATTTGGTATTGCAGCCATTTCTTTGCATAAAGAAATAATGCTGCTGATTCAGATAGTCACGAGCGATTTCGAGGGCTTTGCCGAACCGTTGGAAGTGGACGATCTCACGTTCCCGCAGGAAGCGGAGAGGGGCGAGGACTTCGGGGTTATCGGTCATGTCAATGAGGTATTCGTAGGTGGAGCGGGCTTTTTGTTCTGCTACACCTTTGTAAGTATAATGTGTTATGTAAAGTAGAAGGATTCACTTTCTTGACTATAGCTCGGTGTATGGTATGATTTAAGAAACAGAAAAAATTGAAGTTCAGGTAGAGATAGATATGCGTATAGAACACGTTGCGATATATGTAAATGATCTGGGAGCGATAAAGGATTTTTTTTGTGAAGTATAATGGTACGATCCATACAAAATGGAGGATCATTTTGAAATCAAAGGTGGAATTATAATGCGGGAAAACTACAAAATTTTGCTGGTGGATGATGAAGAAGAGGTTCGCACCAGCATTATTAAGAAAATAGATTGGGAGAAAACCGGATTTACTGTCATTGGCGATGCGGAAAATGGCAAGGATGCTTTGGAAAAAATAGAATTGCTGGAGCCGGATGTGGTACTGACCGATATCCGTATGCCATATATGGGCGGTCTGGAGCTGGCGGCGGAGCTTCGGCGGCTGCGTCCGTCTATCAAAGTGGTCATTTTTTCCGGCTATGATGATTTTGAATATGCAAAGCAGGCGATGCAGCTCAATATCACGGAATATATCCTGAAGCCTGTCAATGCCAAGGAACTGACGGAAATTCTGGAAAAGCTGCGGATTCATTTAAACGGAGAAATAGAGCGTTTGCGCGGGGAAGCGGTACAGAAGGAAAATCTGGAAAAAAATCTTGCTATTCTGCGTGAAAATTTCCTTGGAAATCTGGTAAAAGGAAAGCTGAAGAAAGAGCAGATTTTTCACGATATGCGGGAATATGGTCTGCCTTTATCCAAAAGTAAATGCTGGGCAGCATTAAAAATCAATCTTGGTGCGGTAGGAACGGGCGCCGCTATGGGCAAAGGCGGTGAACTGATTTCCGTTTCTGTGCGCAATCTGCTGGACAGCCGTCTGCAGGAATGGGGCGATTTTGCAAGCTTCCATCGTCCGTCGGGGCTTTGTGCCATTGTGGGCATGGAAAAAGAGGAACATCTGACAGAATTGATGGCATTGCTGAATGATGTATGCAGAGAGAGCCGCAGGATTCTGCATCAGCCGCTGACGATTGGCATTGGTGGAATCGTACATCAGATAGAAAAGGTGGCATACAGCTACAGCGGTGCAAGAGAAGCGGTAGCGTATCACGGCATTGTAGGGGATCTTATCTATATCCATGACGTAGAACCACAGAGGAAGCCGATCTTATGGCTGGATGATAAACTGGAAACCGATTTGAGTTATGCCCTGCGCTTTGGCGATGAGGATACGATTCTTTCCTGTGTGGAAACGATTGTACAGCCGATGCAGGTGGCAGGCACACAGGGAGCGCAGGCATACCTGATTAGCATTCTGCATGTGATTTTACAGGTGGTACAGAAGCATGAGCTGAATGAAGCATTGGTGTTTGGCTCGTATACAGACTATTATGGCGTGCTTTCTGAAATCAGAACGGCACAGCAGCTGTTTGAGTGGCTTTCCGGGGTCTGTTTTTCGATCAGTGCCTGCATTGCCAATAATCGAAAAGGAACAGCTCGCAATATTGTACAGGAAGCAAAGAAATATATTGCGGAAAATTATCAGAATTCTGCACTTTCGCTGGAAATGCTGTGTCAGCATCTGCATATGAGTACAGCTTATTTTTCTACTGTTTTCAAACGGGAATCGGGGGAAAGCTATACTTCCTATCTGACAGGAGTACGCATGGAAAAAGCGGCGGAGCTTCTGAAAACAACAGATGATAAAACCTATTTTATTGCGGCACAGGTCGGCTATGATGAGCCGAATTACTTCAGTTATGTATTTAAGAAGCGATATGGCGTATCGCCCAATAAATTCAGAGGAAAATAAGGGGGTGAGGATTCTGAACGGACTGAAGAAACTATGGCAGGAATGGATGGGTTTTGGTGACAGGCGGCATGACCTGCGCAGGGTCATCTGGGTTTCTTTTACGGCGACAGCGGTTGTGATTACGCTGATTATGGGGCTGTCGGTCTATGGACGGTATATGGCGCAGATGAAGGACACCATGCGGGAAGAAAATCAACGGCTGCTGACACAGGCAAGCTATCAGCTGACCGATTATCTCAGAAATATGATGAAGGTATCGGATTCTTTATATTACAGTGTCATCAAGGAAACGAATACGGAAACAGAATCCTTTTTTGATGCTTTTCGTCTGCTGTACGATACAAATAAGGATAATATTGAAAGAATTGCATTGTTTTCCGAATCGGGGGAACTGCTGGAAGCAGCACCTGCGGCAAAGCGAAAGGAGCAGATTCCTGTTTTTGAGCAGGACTGGTATTTTCACACCCTTTCCAGAGAAGAAAACATTACCTTTGGGATGCCGGAGGTGGAGCGGCTGTTTGAAGGCTCTTCGGGGGAATATACCCGTGTCATTCCCATGACCCGTGTGGTGCAGCTTAATCGCGGAGATGAAACGGAAAAAGGAATTTTGCTGATTCAGCTGAAACAGAGCAGTGTGGCAGATATTTTATCGGATATCCTGCTAAGCGGCGGCTCTTATCTGTATCTGACAGATGAAACAGGAAAGATTCTCTATCATCCGAATCGGGAACTGCTTGAAAGCGGCTATATCGAAGAACCGCAGATCGCATTTGAAGAGCTTTCGGAACCACGGTTTCTGCAGGCTGACGATGCGCAGGAATATTTTATCAAGACCATAGGCTATACCGGTTGGAAGATCATCGGTGTGGTGCAGAATAACGGGATTACGCTGAATACCTTTAAAAGCAGTCTGCTGATCGCTTTTCTGATTGTTTTTTTCCTCAGCGTTATGATGATCATCAATCTGTATCTTTCCCGCAGGTTATCTGCACCCATGCAAAGGCTGGAAAAGGCAGTCAATCAGATCGAGGAAGGGGATCTGGATACCCGCATAGAGCCGTCGGGCTTTTATGAGGTCTGGCATCTTGGAAGAGCCATCAGTAATATGCAGAATACACTCAAGCAGCTGATGGAGGATATTGTGGAAGAGCATGAAGCGAAACGCCGCAGTGAGCTGATGGTACTGCAAAACCAGATCAATCCGCATTTTCTGTATAACACACTGGACATCATTGTATGGATGATTGAAAACGAAAAGCGGGAGGAAGCGGTGAATGCGGTAACGGCACTGGCACGTTTTTTCCGTATCAGCCTGAGCAAGGGCAAGACCATCATTTCTGTAGGAGATGAGATTGAACATGTCAGAAATTATCTGATGATTCAGGAAATGCGTTTTAAAAATCGTTTTACCTATTCCTTTCAGGTGGAAGAAGGGGTGGAACAGTATGGTACGATTAAGCTGATTTTACAGCCGATTGTGGAAAACTGCATTTATCATGCCATGGAGTTTATGGACGGGGATGGAGAAATCCGCATCACTGTAAAGAAAGAAAAGGAGGATATTGTATTTGTAGTGGCAGACAACGGATGCGGCATGACAGAGGACATCGTGGAGCGTATTTTGGCAGGGGAAAGTGTCAGCAAAGGCAAAGGCGGCGTAGGCTTACAGAATGTGCAGGAGCGTCTGCATCTGGTATTTGGAGAAGAATACGGATTATCCCTTTCTTCTGAACTGGACGAGGGTACGGAAGTCTGTATCCGTATCCCTGCCGTAAGACGGGAGGAACTGGCAGAAAGGGGGTTGGAATAAGTATGAAAACAAAGGTGAAAAAATTTATTCTGGCGGATATCCTTCTGTTGCTTCTGCTTTTTCTGGCATCCTCTACAGACCTTCTGATCAAGGAGCAGGCAACAGAGGTTTATAAGATTGCTGTTCTGGTAGATATGCCTGTAAAGGGACAGCAGGAAAATTTCAGATCTGGTATTATGAAGTCTTCCCTGCAATACCATACGGATATCAATTTTATCAATCTGGCTTCTGTGGAAACAACGCAGGAACGGCAGGAAATCCTGCATAAAGAACTGCAGAACGGCTGTCAGGGAATCATACTCCATTGTGAAAAGCAGGCACATATCTCGGAAATACTCGCAAATGTGCCGATAGGGATTCCCGTGATTGTATATAATAGCGAATCGGATGCAGCCTGTATTCGCGGCAGGATATACAGTGATGCAGAGAAAGAATGCGAATTACTGACAGAGGTGATCCTGCAGAATCCGGAAAAGAGAAACGGCGTTACCTTTGTGGAGCTTAGTGAGAAAACGGAGCGTGTAACGGCTCTGCATGAACAGCTGCAGCAGAGGCTGAAAAAAGCAGGTATTTCTGTCAGAGAGATACAGCTGGAGAATCTTTCGGCTGTGCAGGCACCGATTCGGGAGGCTTCTCTGGTTACCGGCGGTGTGTTTGTTTCGGCAGATCTTTCTGTACTGCAGGCAATGGGAGAAGCCAATGTTGCGGTTGGCAAACATCTGCCTGTGTATGGTGTGGGTTTCCATGCGGGAATCCGCAAGGCGATGGAAGAAGGCGGTATTTCCGCCAGTGTGGTGCATCGTGCCTATGAAGCGGGCTATTTTTCTGTTGAAATGGTCGTAAAGGCATTGAGCGGAAAAGAGAATCCGCAGGAACCTCTATTTGTGGAAACGGCTTTGGTAACGGCAGAAAATATGTATACCTCTGCAATAGAAAGTATCATATTTCCGTATGTATAAGAAAGGAGCAGGAGAGGATGACGGAAAAACAGAAAAAAGGTCTTTGTCTGTGTCTGCTGCTTCTGGCGGCAATCGGCTTCTTTCTGCAATATTCCGCAGAAGAAAAAACGCCGGAACCATTGGAAATCGGTGTTTCCTTATATCTTGCCGAGGATACCTTTGTGGAGAATATTCTGGAAGGAATCGAAGAATCTGCAAAGGTCTATGAGGAACAGACGGGCAGAAATGTGGTGCTGAATGTTTCTGTAGCAAACGGCAGCCAGCGCACGCAGAATGAACAGGTGCGGCGGTATGTTTCTCTGGGATACGATGCGATCTGTGTCAATCTGGTAGACCGCACCAGTGCTTCTGCGATCATTGATGAAGTGCTGGCGGCAGAAAAGGAAATTCCTGTTGTATTCTTCAACCGTGAGCCTGTGCGGGAAGATATTCTGCGGGCAAAGCATATTTATTATGTAGGGGCAGATGCGAAGGCTTCTGCGGTTTTGCAGGGGGAAGCTGTGATTGAAAGTCTGCACAGGCATCCCGAGATGGATAAAAATGGGGACGGCATTTTGCAGTATGTCATGCTGGAGGGAGAAATGGGGCATCAGGATACCGTGATGCGTTCGGAGTATTCCCGTCAGACCATTGAAGAAGCGGGGATACTGCTGCATAAGCTGGAGCATGGGACGGCAGACTGGCAGAGAGACCGTGCGGAAATTCTGATGGAACAATGGCTGCAAACGTATGGAGAAGAAATAGAACTTGTGCTGTGCAACAATGATGATATGGCACTGGGAGCGGCAGATGCTCTGGAAGAAGCAGAGGTGGAAGCGGCAGTGTTCGGCATTGATGCAACAGATGTGGGGCTTGCAGGTGTGGCAGAAGGAAAACTCTGGGCAACCATTGACTGCCACAGCACGGAACAGGGAAGCACAGTCTTTTCCATTGCGGCACAGCTTGCGGCAGAAGAAAAAATTTCTTCCGAAATCCCTCTGACAAAGCAGAGATATGTCAGAGTACCGCTGGAGAAAAGACTGCGGCAGGAATAGCCAAAAGGTTCGTTTTTTGAACAATCCGACAGAAAGCAGTGTTTTTTTTCGTTTCTTTTGTAGGTATTGGCAATAAAAATCAAAGAAAATCTAAGATTGAGTGAAAAATATTATATGTTTTGCTGATTGTATTTTTGGTATAATATAACTGACGATAGGGAAGAATGAGAAATTCCCCGTTGCGGACAAATTACTTTTCCGCGAAGAAGCGGAATACCCTAAGGAGGAGGAAAACTCATATGAAAAAGAAATTTTTAGCGATGCTGATGGCATCCGTAATGGTACTGGGTCTGGCAGCTTGCGGCGGCGGTGCTGCAGAAGCTCCCGCTGAAGACACAGCAGCAACAGGCGATCTGCCTACAGTAGGTGTTCTGATCTACAAATATGACGATACTTACATTTCCACAGTAAGAAACGCTCTGCAGGCATCTCTGGACGGCAAAGCTGAAGTAATCATGCAGGACGGTAAAGGCGACCAGGCTACACAGAACGACCAGCTGGACGTTATGATTGAAAAAGGCGTTGATGTACTGGCAGTAAACATGGTTGACGCAAAAGCGGCAGCAGGTGTTGTGGAAAAAGCTAAAACAGCTGGTATCCCTACAGTATTCTTCAACAGAGAACCTGACACAGAAGTAGTAAAATCCTACGACAAAGCAATCTTCATCGGTACAAACGCTGCTGACGCAGGTAAAATGCAGGGCGACCTGGTTAAGAAAATCTTCGATGCGAACCCCGCTTATGACCTGAACGGCGACGGCAAAGTACAGTATGTAATGTTCCAGGGTGAACCCGACAACCCCGAAGCAATCGCTCGTACACAGTACTCCGTTGAACAGGCTGTAGCAAACGGCGTTGAAATGGAACAGGTTGGCGAAACACAGGTATGTAACTGGGATACAGAAATGGCTCAGAAAGCAATGGAAGCTATGCTGGCTGCTAACGAAGGCAAAATCGAACTGGTTCTGGCTAACAATGACGGTATGGCAATCGGCTGTGTAGCAGCTCTGTCCAATATCGGTTATAACACAGGTGCTGAAGGCGCTGGCTTCATCCCCGTTATCGGTGTTGACGCTACAGACGCAGCAAAAGATGCAATCGCTAACAAAACAATGAGCGCAACAGTTCTGCAGGATGGTGACGCTATGGGTAAAGCGATCGCAGCTGTAACTCTGAACATGGCAGCAGGCAATGAAGCTCTGGCTGACACAGAATACACACTGGACGAAACAGGCGTTGCAGTTCGTATTCCTTACGCTCCTTATGAAGGCTAATTGAAAGCTGAATTGAAGGCTCATTCAGAAAGCATACTGATTGATCATTGATATAATTATGGTGCTGATGTTCGCACAGTGAGGCTTTCCTCACTGTGCGTTCTTCAATAATAAGGAATTGTAAACGGAATTTGGAACAGTAAGGAAGCGTGGTGAACAGGCTGTGAGTGAACAGGAAAAATTTGTATTGGAAATGACAGGTATTGAAAAGCAGTTTCCCGGTGTAAAAGCTCTGGATGGTGCGATGCTGAAGCTGCGCCCCGGTACGGTACATGCGCTGATGGGCGAAAACGGTGCAGGGAAATCCACGCTGATGAAATGCTTATTCGGTATCTACAAACAGGACGGCGGTTCTATTAAGATCGACGGCGAAGAGGTTCATTTCTCCGGGCCGAAAAACGCAATGGAAAATGGCGTTTCCATGGTGCATCAGGAGCTGAACCAGGTGCTGCAGCGCAGCGTTATGGAAAACATCTGGCTGGGCAGATTCCCTAAAAATAAGGGTCTTGTCAGCCATAAGCAGATGTATGAAGAAACAATGAAGGTTTTTGAGGATCTGGATATTCCCGTAAATCCTAAAACCATTATCGGCAAACTGAGCGTTTCCCAGCGTCAGATGGTAGAAATCGCAAAAGCCGTATCTTATAATGCGAAAATTCTGGTGCTGGACGAACCCACTTCTTCCCTGACACAGGAGGAAGTAGAGCATCTTTTTGATATTATCAACAAACTGCGCAAAAAAGGCGTAGCGATGGTGTATATCAGCCATAAAATGGAGGAAATTCTGCATATCTCTGACGAAGTTACCATTATGCGTGACGGTCAGTGGATTGCAACAGAAAAAGCGGAGGATCTGACAACGGACAAGATCATCAAACTGATGGTAGGCCGTGATCTGACACACCGTTTCCCTCCAAAAACAAACGTACCCGGCGAACCTCTGATGGAAGTGAAAAACCTGACAGGTAAATATATGCCCAGCTGTATTGATGTCAGCTTTGAACTGCGCAAGGGCGAAATCCTCGGCGTAGCAGGTCTGGTGGGTAGCCGCCGTACAGAGCTTCTGGAAACCATCTTTGGGATTGCGAATCATGAAAAAGGTGAAATTCTGAAAAATGGTCAGCCCATTCAGAATAAAACACCCAAGGATGCCATTAAAAACGGCTTTGCCATGCTGACGGAAGAACGTCGTGCAACGGGTATCTTCGGCGGTATGAGCATTCTGTTTAACTCTGTAATCGCAAATATTAAAGACTATAAGAAGGGGCTTCTGCTGTCCGACCACAAAATGAAAGAGGATACGCAGTGGGTTATCGACAGTATGAAGGTTAAAACACCTTCTCAGAAAACACATATCCGCACACTGTCCGGCGGTAACCAGCAGAAGGTTATCATCGGGCGCTGGCTGCTGACAAAACCCGATATCCTGCTGCTGGACGAACCTACCAGAGGTATTGACGTAGGTGCGAAATATGAAATCTATCAGCTGATTATCAACCTTGCCAACGAAGGCAAGGGGGTTATGGTGGTTTCTTCCGAAATGCCTGAACTTCTGGGTATCTGTGACCGTATCATGGTTATGAGTAACGGCCATCTGGCGGGTATTCTGGATATCAAGGATGCTACACAGGAAGAAATCATGCGTCTTGCTGCGATGTATGTATAAAAGGGAGGTAATAAGACTATGGATAAATCTAAAAAGTGGAATGAACATCTGCTGGATTACGCCCTGTATGTGATTCTGGGTATTATGATCCTTGGCGTAGTGATTGCAGACCCTTCTTTCCTCTCCATCAATAATATGTGGAAGATTCTGGCACAGGCTTCCACAAGAGGGATTCTGGCACTGGGTGTTGCAGGTATGATTGTACTTGCGGGTACTGACCTGTCTGCGGGTCGTATTCTGGGCTGTGGTGCGGCAATTTCCGCATCCTTGCTGCAGAGCGTAACCTATGCATCCCGTATGTATAAGGGTATCACAGAACCCCTGCCTCTGTGGATTCCTCTGGCACTGTCCATTCTGGTATGTGTTGTGTTCTGTCTGATTAACGGTTTTGGTGTTGCGAAGCTGCACATGCACGCATTCATCATTTCACTGGGTACACAGCTGATTGCATACGGTGTGCTGTGTCTGTATATCGACAGCCAGGAAGGCGGCGCACAGCCTCTGGCAAGCTTGGACCCCAGATATATTGAACTGGTAAACGGCTGGACACTGGGTATGCCAAATCTGGTATGGTTTCTGTTGATCTGTTCGGCAATCATGTGGGTTGTATGGAATAAGACGACACTTGGTAAAAACATGTTCGCAATTGGCGGCAACACAGAAGCAGCAGCTGTTTCCGGTGTAAACGTAGCAAAAAATATCATGCTGATTTACCTGGTTGCAGGTATTCTGTACGGTATTGCAGCGTTTCTGGAAGCTGGCCGTATCCAGTCCGTAACAACAGCGACAGGTACAAACTATGACCTGGATGCAATCTCTGCCTGCGTAATCGGTGGTGTATCCTTCAACGGCGGTGTTGGTACAATCCCCGGTATCCTGGTAGGCGTAGTTATCCTGCAGGTTATCAACTACAGCCTGTACTATCTGGGCGTAAACGCATATCTGCAGTATATCATCAAAGGTCTGATCATCGTACTGGCGGTAGCGATCGACGTTCGTAAATATATTGCGAAAAAGTAATTTCATTACATACAGTAAGATTCCCTTCGGTGTTCCGGAGGGAATTCTTGCAACCGGAGGGAGGTAATACCTTTGGAGGAATCGAAACAGGAAGACGTGAAAAAAGAGCGAATGACAGAGGAAGAATTGCTGGCAAAACAGCGGGAACTGGAAGCAAAGGAAGAAGCACTGCAGGCAAAGGAAAGCAAGCTGCAGAAGCTGGAAGATAAGATTACCAGTACAAAGCATGGTATCTATGATCGTATTGATGTTTCTGTAGCAACGATGGATAAGATCATCATGGTTGTAGGAGGCTTACTGGTAATTGCTGTATTTGCGGGCATTTTTCTGTAAGCAGGAGGAAGAAAATAATGAAAGCATATGAAATCAATACAGATATGCTGAAACTGGCATATCCCCGACTGGAAGAAAATACAGCCTTTTATCTGGAGCGTATCGAACAGGTAAAGAAAGGCTTTCTGGATACCTATGGCAAAGAAAACCCCCGTATTTTCAGCGCACCCGGCAGAACGGAAATCGGCGGCAACCACACAGACCATCAGCATGGCTGCGTGCTGGCAGCTGCGGTTGATCTGGATATTCTGGCGGCGGCACTGCCGAACGGCACAAAAAAAATCCGTATCCTTTCTGAGGGCTTTGCACCCGATGAAGTGGATCTGACAGACCTGACAATCAAGGAAAAGGAAATCAATACCTCTGCGGCATTGATTCGTGGGGTGGCGGCGAAGCT
Organism: uncultured Clostridia bacterium; assembly: GCA_937888765.1. Classification (GTDB taxonomy): domain Bacteria; phylum Bacillota; class Clostridia; order Lachnospirales; family Anaerotignaceae; genus Anaerotignum_A. The sequence continues at coordinate 16,405 of CALASU010000047.1, forward strand.
GACAGAAATGGGCTATGCGATTGAAGGCTTTGACCTGTATGCAACATCCAACGTGCTGAAAGGCTCCGGACTGTCCTCTTCTGCGGCATATGAAGTGATGCTGGGGCATGTGATGAATGGTTTATTCTGCGGTGGCGAAATTTCTGCAGTAGATATTGCCCGTATCGGACAGTATGCGGAAAATGTATATTTCGGCAAAAAAAGCGGTCTGATGGACCAGACAGCTTCTTCCGTAGGCGGCGTGGTAGCAATCGACTTCAGAGATAATACAGCACCCGTTGTGAAAAAGCTGGATTTCCGTTTTGAAGAAAGCGGCTACAGCCTTTGCATCATTGACTCCGGTGCAGACCATGCAGACCTTTCCGATGAATATTCTGCAATCCCTACAGAAATGAAGCATGTGGCAAAGCTGCTCGGTGTTGAGGTTCTGCGGGAAGCGGATGAAGCACTTTTCATGGAAAAGCTGGCAGAGATTCGAAAAGAAACAGGTGACAGAGCAGTTCTGAGAGCATTCCACTTCTTCCGTGACAACAGAAAAGCGGTAAAAGAAGCGGAACTGCTGGAAGCAGGCGATTTTGATGCATTCCTGCGTGTTGTGAAGGAATCCGGCCAGTCCTCTGCAATGTATCTGCAGAATGTAAAGGTAGAAGGAGAAGCCTTCCATCAGGAAGTGCAGTATGCACTGGCAGTATGTGATATGCTGCTGGACGGCAGAGGGGCTTTCCGTGTGCACGGCGGTGGCTTTGCGGGAACGGTACAGGCATTTGTACCTAATGACATGTTGGAAACATTCAAAGCAGGTGTAGAAAAAATGATCGGCGAAGGCAGCTGTCATGTGCTTTCCATTCGGGAAGCAGGCGGCATTGAATTAACACAGGTAAATCATTGATAAAGGAGATGTAAGTATATGGCAATTTTAGTTCTTGGCGGTGCAGGGTATATCGGTTCTCATACAGTGTATGCACTGTGTGAAGCAGGCAGAGAAGTTGTAGTTGTAGACAATCTGGAAACAGGTCATAAAGAAGCCGTGCATCCCAATGCAAAATTTTATGAAGGCGACATCAGCGACAAGGGATTTATTGATGCGGTATTCGATAAGGAAGATATTTCTGCGGTAATCCATTTTGCGGCATATTCTCTGGTAGGGGAAAGCGTTGGCAAGCCTCTGAAATATTATGAGAACAATCTGTGCAAAACAAGAGATTTTCTGGAAGTCATGGTGGAAAATGGGGTGGATAAGATCGTATTTTCCTCCACAGCGGCAACCTACGGCGAACCCGAAAGAGTGCCCATCATGGAAGATGACAGAACAGACCCCACAAACCCTTACGGCGAAACAAAGCTGGCAATGGAAAAAATGTTCAAATGGACAGCAAACGCACATGGCATCCGCTATGTATCCCTGCGTTATTTCAATGCCTGCGGGGCGCATATCAGCGGCGAAATTGGCGAAGCGCATAACCCCGAAAGCCATCTGATCCCTCTGATTCTGCAGGTTCCTAACGGTCAGAGAGAATTTATCAGCATTTTCGGCAATGACTATCCCACACCCGACGGCACTTGCATCCGTGACTATATCCATGTGACAGATCTGGCGATGGCGCATATTCTGGCTGTGGATTATCTGGAAAACGGCGGTGCAAGTGATATCTTCAATCTGGGCAACGGCGTAGGCTTCTCCGTAAAAGAGGTTGTGGAAACTGCAAGAAAGGTAACAGGTCACCCCATTCCTGCGAAAGAAGTGGAACGCAGAGCAGGCGATCCTGCACAGCTGATTGCGTCCAGCGAAAAAGCGAAAAAAGTACTGGGCTGGGACCCTAAACAGGACAGTCTGGAAGAAATCATTTCCACTGCATGGAAATGGCATCAGGCACATCCCAACGGCTTTAAAAAGTAAGGGGGCGAAGATATGATTTATCGTGCAATTAAGGATCTGGCAGGCTATGGTATTGCAAAAGGTCTGATTGCAAAAGAGGACGAAATGTATGTAATTAACAGCATTTTGCAGGAATTGCATCTGGACGAATACGAAGAACCTGCAGGCGAGGGCGAAACAGAACTGGAAGCGATTCTGAAGGTGCTTCTGGACTATGCCTGTGAAAAGGGTATTATCGAAGACAGCATTGTTTACCGTGATATTTTCGATACAAAGCTCATGGGACTGATGACACCCTTCCCCAGAGAAGTGATTAAAACTTTCCAGACATTCAAAGAAGAATCTGCGGAAAAGGCAACAGACTGGTATTATGATTTCAGCCAGAATACAGACTATATCCGTCGTTACCGTATTGCAAAAGACAGACGCTGGAAAACAGACACAGCCTATGGCGAACTGGATATCACAATCAATCTTTCCAAGCCCGAAAAAGACCCTAAGGCGATTGCGGCGGCGAAGCACGCACCCCAAAGCGGGTATCCAAAATGTATGCTTTGCAGAGAGAATGAAGGCTACGGCGGCAGAGTAAACCACCCCGCAAGACAGAATCATAGAATCGTACCGATTCGCATTGCGGGCAAAGACTGGTTTTTACAGTATTCTCCCTATGTGTACTATAATGAACATTGCATCGCTTTCAACGGCGAACACGTTCCCATGAAGATCGACCGCAGTGCATTTGAAAAGATGTTCGATTTCATCAAATATCTGCCCCACTATTTTGTTGGTTCTAATGCAGACCTGCCTATCGTTGGAGGCTCTATTCTGGCACACGATCATTTCCAGGGCGGCCGCTATACCTTTGCAATGGAAAAAGCGGAAATGGAACAGAGATATAGCTTTGCAGGCTTTGAAGATGTGGAAGCGGGTATCGTAAAATGGCCCATGTCTGTGATTCGTCTGCGCCATGAAAACAGCGACAGACTGGTGGATCTGGCAGAGAAGATTCTGGATGTGTGGAGAGGATACACAGACGAGGAAGCATTTATTTTTGCGGAAACAGACGGAGAACCTCACAACACCATTACACCCATTGCCCGCATGAGAGACGGCAAATTTGAATTGGATCTGGTACTGCGCAACAACATTACAACAGAGGAGCATCCTCTGGGCGTATACCATCCCCACGAAAAACTGCATCATATCAAGAAAGAAAACATTGGTCTGATCGAGGTAATGGGGTTAGCGGTGCTTCCCGCAAGACTGCTGGGACACCGCCCCACCGGCGGCGCAGTGGAACTTCTGCTTCTGCGTGACCTTGGCGGTAAGAACTGGGAATGTCTGGCAAAACCCGGCCGAAAGCTTCAGAAAGGGCAGGAGGTTATCTTCGGCAACGGAGAACTGACTGCGACCGTTGTTTCTGTGCAGGATGACGGTAACCGCGTGGTGGAATTTCACTACGAGGGAATCTTCCTGGAAGTGCTGGAACGGCTGGGAAAAATGCCTCTGCCGCCCTACATTAAAGCAGAACTGGCCGACCAGGAACGGTATCAGACCGTTTATTCCCGGGAGGTCGGTTCCGCGGCGGCTCCCACGGCAGGTCTGCATTGGACAAAGGAATTGCTGGACAAAGCCAGGGCAAAGGGTGTCAAAACTGCTTTTGTCACACTGCATGTGGGCCTTGGCACCTTCCGACCCGTAAAGGCGGAGGAAATTACCGACCATCACATGCATGCGGAATTGTGCATGATGAGCGCGGAAACGGCCGCCATTCTGAACGAAACAAAGGCAAACGGGGGCCGGGTCATCTGCGTGGGCACCACCTCCTGCCGGACGCTGGAAAGTCTGGTGAACGAGGACGGTACCTTCGAAGCCAGGTCCAAATGGACGGAGATCTTTATCTATCCCGGCTACACCTTTAAGGCGATGGACGGTCTGATCACCAATTTCCACCTGCCGGAAAGCACTCTGGTGATGCTGGTGTCCGCTTTTGCCGGACGGGACCATGTTCTGGCTGCTTATGAAGAAGCGGTCCGGGAGAAGTATCGCTTCTTTAGTTTCGGCGATGCCATGTGTATTATGTAAGGAGAATCGTATGTTTGAATTAAAGAAAACAGAAGGAAAGGCCCGCCGGGGTGAATTTACCTGTGCCCACGGCACGGTCCAGACCCCTGTCTTTATGAATGTGGGTACCCAGGGTGCCATCAAGGGTGCCCTCAGTGCCGAAGACTTAAAAAATATCGGCTGCCAGGTAGAGCTTTCCAATACCTACCATCTGCACCTGCGCCCCGGCGACAAGGTTGTTCGCC
>CALASU010000048.1 GCA_937888765.1 uncultured Clostridia bacterium
GGAACAGGTGGATTACACCCGTATTCAGGTGAAAACAGAAGGTGCCGGTGAGGATCTGGTGAAATATTTTGATGATGCCAGAGTGGAATCTGCCCCCAGTGATATGGGCAGTGCGGATATCCGCATCATCCTTGGTACCAATGAACAATAAAACGAAACAGGTGAAATGATATGAATTTTGCAGGACTTTTTATCAGAGCAGTGAAATCCGGCTGTATCTGCAGTATTTTTTATCATGGGTTTATGCTCATCACAGGAGTACCTGTGACACTGAAGCAGGCCGCAATCTTTACAGTGACATTTATCCCGCTGTATTTCCTGTGGCTGGTGCTGGTTACAAAACGTAAGTAATAAATAAAAGAAGGCGTGCTGAGAAAGCACGCCTTCTTTTATTTTAGTCCCAGACTGATGAGTAAACTGTGATCGACCCGTTTCATAATGGCATCATCCAGCCGACAGACCTTTTCTTTCAGCCGCTGCTTGTCAATGGTACGAATCTGCTCCAGTAAAACAACAGAATCCTTTGGCAGGGCATACACAGCGGAGGAAAGGGCGATATGTGTCGGCAGCTTGGCTTTATTCATCTGGGAAGTGATGGCCGCACAGATGACGGTGGGACTGTATTTGTTCCCCACATCGTTCTGTACGATCAGAACGGGACGTACGCCGCCCTGTTCACTGCCCACCACGGGGCTTAAATCTGCAAAATAAATATCTCCTCGTCTGACGATCATGCTCTCACACTCCGCTGTTTGAATTGGTCAGCGGCGGAAGAAAAGAATATGTATCGGAAAAACTTCCCTGCTGACGGTTACAGTATGGACGCAAAGGAAGCACTTTATTCCTGTATGGTAAAGAGTTGTTCGTCAAATTGCGGGTTAAACACAAATTCATGGTAATCCATGCGATAGCGTTCCTGTCCGTCAGCATCGAACAGTACAAAGCGGATGGGTAAAAGGGTTTCTCTGTCTACCCAGAGAGTTTCGGTGGAAAGGGCTTTGTCTGTGCCGGGGATCACGGCTTCGAGCACGATGCATCTGGATTCGTCCAGTGCCGCCGTTTCTACGCTGACCCCTTCGGACTGCATATAATTCTTAAGAAATTGCCCCAGAAACAGCTCATTTCGCTGTTGGGATGCGGGCACATCCTTGATGATACTGCTGTCCAGTTTCGGATTGTACTGGCAGATACGGCTGCCGTCGAAAATCGTATAGTTTCCTGCAACGGCTTCGGGGGCAGTCAGTTCCAGTCTGTATTCGCCTGTGGATTTATAATACTGCTTTGTTTCGTAGACCTTTTCGCCTTTGTTTGATGTACGGGTAAGCGTGGCAGTGCAGGCGTAGCCCTCCATTTCTGCCAGCTGTTTCTGGATCGCTTCCAGTTCGGTAAGCGGTTCCTCTCTCTGACAGGCAACGACACAGGAGAGCAGTGCCAGAGAAAGAAAGAGGGAAAGTAACTTTTTCATTCAGATACCTCCTGAAAAAATGGGTTTCTGTTTACTGTATGAAGCAGGACAGAAAAGTAGTATGAGAAGTATGGATTTTTACGGGATTTATTGTGATGTATGCGGAATCGTGGTTTTGACTTGATTATTTTCAGGTATTAGAGTATAATAAAAAGGCATAAAATAAGCAAAAATTCTAATGAGTTTAGGAGGTACATACTATGAGCAGAATTAAAACAATCGCAACTAGAGACCTGAACAAAAGCGTACAGAACGGCGGCTGCGGCGAATGCCAGACATCCTGCCAGTCTGCTTGCAAAACATCCTGTGGCGTAGCTAACCAGCCTTGCGAAAAACAGTAATCGCAAATAACATCAGGAACCCAAA
>CALASU010000049.1 GCA_937888765.1 uncultured Clostridia bacterium
ACACTAATAACAAAGTTCTTATAAAAACATAATAATGATTTTTTTGATTATAAGATACGACTTCTTTTTGATATTTTTTTAATAGTTTATCTAATTCTTCTTTCAATTTTCTTCTCCTTTATGTCTCTTGTAAACACAAGATAAACTGTCCTAAAACTATATATTCCTGCATAAACTCTATCTTAACTAAATCTGGTATATATGCTGAAGGAATATACTTTTCTAATTCTATTCTTAATTCTTCAACATGAGGTATTAATACGCACCCTATTAATATAGCTTCGGGATCAAGTAAAGATATGATAGCTAAAATCTGTTTCGCAACAAGTTCAATAGCACCTTCAGGTGTTTTATTTAAAACCAATTTTTCATCAGATAAAGCCAATGGTAGATATTGGGCTTCTCCAGCAATATTAGAACGGCCTTTTAATAGTTTTCCATTAACTATATTACCAATACCTGAAAGAGCAGCTATTGGCTGAAACAAGAAAGATAGTGAGGAATATTTATTTTGTGAAGCATAATATCCTACTGCAACAGCATTAACATCATTGCTAATAATCCAGTCATGTTTGTTGTATCTCCTGTTCCAGGTCCTTCCAGGTTTTCTGGAGTTTCTGAATCTACTGGAGGTAGTGGTTCTTCCTCTTCTTCTGCAACCATTTCTCCTGCCATAAATTTTTCCAGCAAATTTTCAATCAGTTGCGTATCCGTTTCTCTATGCACAGATGACACTGCATGGATTATTAAACGGATTGGGCGAACAGTTTTTTCTGTTCTGGAGCAGTATAGCCACCTCCCTGCTGACAATCGCTGTGATCTGGTTCTTTATGCCACAGTATGGTATCTCCGCTTTTCTGGTCGGTTGGTTTCTGAGCCTGCTTTTTACGCTGATCGTTTCCCTACTACGGCTGTATCAGAGAACAGGTGTCATTCCTTCCTTTTATAATTGCTTTCTGAAACCGCTTCTGGCAGGTGTAGCCGCAGGACTTCTGATTAAATACTGCATCCGCATCTCCACACCGTCAAAGCTGCTATTCCTTTGCTCTCTCGCAGGAATGGGACTGCTGTATCTTCTGTTCCTGTTTTTACTCGGCTGCTTTTCTGCAGAAAAGAAAAAGAGCTAGCAAATGCTAACTCTAAATCTGTTTTTATTTTCTGCAAAAGCGAATGCTTTTGCGTATCGGGTCGAGGGGGTGACCCCCTCGTGGGAGTTTGAGGGCAACGCCCTCAAGGTTTTATTTATTCAGATTTACCAGACCCGCTTCATACAGCTTCTGCAGGGACATCAGAATCCCCAGTTTTGCATGATACCATGTCAGACCGCCCTGGAAATATACGGAATAGGGTTCTCTGATGGGACCGTCTGCACTCAGTTCAATGGAAGATCCCTGAATAAATGCACCTGCCGCCATGATAACATCACAGGTATAGCCGGGCATTGCATAAGGAATGGGTGTTACATAGCTGTCAACGGGTGCTGCTGCCTGAATCCCCTGACAGAATGCTTCCATTGCCGCACCGCTGCCCAGTTCCACTGCCTGAATAATGTCGTGACGAGGTTCTGTTGCATTGGGAATCACACGGAACCCCAGTTTTTCATAGATATTTGCCGCAAAAATCGCACCTTTCAATGCACCCGCTGTGACTGTGGGTGCAAGGAAGAAGCCCTGATACAGTGCACGGTTCAGATCCAGAGAAGCCCCAACTTCCTGACCCAGACCGGGTGCACTCAGACGGTATGCACAGCGGTCAATACATTCCTGTGTACCGCAGATATAGCCGCCGATGGGCGCCAGACCGCCGCCGGGGTTTTTAATCAGAGAGCCTACGATCATATCCGCACCCAGATCAGAGGGTTCGATCAGATCCACAAATTCACCGTAACAGTTATCTACCATACAGATTACATCAGGCTTGATTTCTTTCACAAATGCAATCAGTTCCCCAATCTGTTTTACAGAAAATGTAGGACGCATTGCATAACCCTTGGAACGCTGAATGGTTACCAGTTTTGTCTTTTCATTGATTGCTTTTCTGATATTTTCATAGTCAAATGTACCATCTTCCAGCAGTTCTACCTGTCTGTAGCTTACACCGTATTCCTTCAGAGAACAGGGAGAAGGTACTGTACCGATTACTTTTTCCAGTGTATCATAGGGTTTACCCACGGGAGAAAGCAGTTCTTCCCCGGGACGCAGATTTGCGGAAAGCGCAATCGCCAGTGCGTGTGTGCCGCAGGTAATCTGAGGGCGTACCAGTGCCGCTTCTGTATGGAAGCATCTTGCGTATACGCTTTCCAGTTTATCACGGCCATTGTCATTGTAGCCATAGCCTGTAGAACCCGCAAAGCATGTACCGTCTACACGTTCGTCCTGCATGGCTTTCAGCACTTTCGCCTGATTGTATTCCGCTACTGCATCTACTTTTTCAAAGCGTTCTTTCAGGCCTTTCAGAATTTCTTCGCCAAAGGCTTCCACTTCGGGAGAAATCCCGAGCATACCATAAATATATTCCATGTTTCTGACTCCTATCTGTTTTTATATAATAATATCCATCTGCAATCATATCAAAGCCTGACGGATTGTGCAACTGTTTTACGGATTTCTCATAAAATCCATCATTTCGATCTGTCCGCCCTTTTCGGTATTCAGAATAAAGACCGCCGTTCCCTGCTCTCCAGTCTGCGGCAGAAAAACAGGCATCCTGTCTGTTTTTTTCTCTTTCAGCAGAACCTTCACAAGACCGCCGTCTATCTCTACACCATAGGGCTTCAGGCTATCCTTCCAGACCGAAAACTTACAGCCGCCTTTCCATCCTGCACAGTAAAAGGATTTTGAATTTTCCAGAATATCCCGCCCACAGAACGGACATTTCCCGAATGTATTTGTTTTCCGCTTCTTCCCTTTGCCGCGCACCTCATCTGCAGGAAAGAGTACATTCGTTTTTCTCTGCGCCGCATCCTGTACGAGGAACTGCACATAACGGCGGATACTTCCCATAAACCGTTCCTCCGTCATGTTACCCTTTGCAATCGAAGAAAGCCCTTTTTCCCATTTCCCTGTAGTTTCGGGAGAACGCATCTGTTCAGGAACGACTGCAATCAGCTTTTCTCCTTTTTCTGTAGGCACAAGCGTTTTTCCTTTTCGGGTAAGATAGCCCACTGTCAGCAAGCGTTC
>CALASU010000050.1 GCA_937888765.1 uncultured Clostridia bacterium
TCGCCTCTCTTGTTGATATTGATTTTATGTCAATAAAGTTGGTGTGAAATTTTTTGGGTATGTTTTTTTGCATATAACATTCCCTTTTTTGTTCTTTATCTTGTTTTGTGCTTTATATCAGTGTCAGCCTGCCGTCAAGCTGGCGGTCAAGCTGCTGATGCGCCATAAAATATTCTTCCAGTATATCGTTTGTGGATGTGGAGACCACAACAGGCTTTTTGTTTGCTGCAACCTCTTCCAGCGGTACGCTGAAAAACTCGTCAAAGTTGAGATAGTGGAATTTCTGTATACATCCCCTTAGCAGCCTGTCGTCAGCTATAGCTTCACCTTCAAAAGTAAATTCCAGCATCTCTCTTTTCTTCTTGTCGTAAACCACCTTCAAGCCTTTGGACAGCTGATAAAACTCGCAGTGGTCGCCCTGCCAGGTTTCGTCCCGCAGCATAAACATAAGCATTCTTTTAAGCTGTGCCCCTGTTACTGTCACCATCACAACCGTATTGTTATAAGGAAATACGGTATACAGTGTATTCATGGAAATTTTTCCTGCGGGAATACTTGCACGGATACCGCCGCCGTTAGAAATAGCCACATCCACGCTCATATCCAGACCTGTTTCTCTGGCATATTCTCTTGCCGCATACAGGTATGCATCTGCTGTAAAATCGCCCAGATTGGTTTCCATCGTACGCACACCGGGGTCTCTTTCGCCGTTCAGATCTGCCACTGTTTCCGCAAAAACATCTTCATACGCCGCATTGATTTCCGCAATATCTTCCGCAACCATAGCTGTCAGTGCTTCTTCGTATACACCATAGTTTTCTGCATATTCTGCCGCAGAAATCAGATCTGCTGTTTCTTCTCCTGTTTCCATATCCACAATAACAGTTCCAACATTTGCCATATAACTGCCTGTGCTTGTAATCATGGTATCGCCAACCACCATACCGCCGTCCAGTTCTGTATGGCTGTGACCGTCAATGATGATATCTACGCCTGTTACCGCTTCTGCCAGATCTGCGGAGCGTCTGCCGCTGCTTTCTTCATCTACGCCCAGATGCGCAACACAGATGATATAGTCACTGCCTGCTTCTTTCAGTGCATCTACCTGTGCCTGTGCAATCGCAAACATGTCTTCTTTATCTGCAAAATCTACGCCTTTGATATTGTTAGGCGCTGCACTTGTCTGTGTTTCTGCTGTCGTCAGACCGAATACACCAATATCCAGATCGCCCTTTTCAATAATAACAGAGTCCTCAAAGAAAGCCTCTCCTGTATCTTCTTCCAGAATATTTGCATCCAGAACAGACACCCCGCCTGCTTCCAGAGCTGCTGTCATATCAAACAGTGCTTCCTGTCCGAAGTCAAATTCATGATTGCCAAGAACAACGGCATCATACTCTGCCGCCGCCAGATATTCCGCCGCATTCAGTCCCTTATGATGATTTACTAATGTTGTCCCCTGAGAGAAATCACCCGCATCCAGCAGCAGAACCTCTGCGCCCATTGCTTCATAATGATTCTTCAGTGTCGCTACACCGGCAATCCCCAGCTTGCCTTCCGCTGTTTCATAATGACCATGAATGTCATTTGTATGAATCAGAACCAGTTTGCCTGCCATTTCGCCCGCAAATGCAGGAACAGACAAGCCTGTTACCATCGCCGCCGTCAGCAGCATAGATAAAACCTTTTTCATATGCTTCTACCTCCTTTATTGTAAGAGTGTTCTTTTTCAGCATAGCATATACTGTCAAAAAAAGAAATACTTTTCTTCTTTTTTTATTCAAATTACCTAAAAACTTTGTCGGTTTCTGCTGATCTGCCCCAAAGCAAAAGACTTGCAGGAAATCCAAAAATTTTTTATAATAGTCTGAGCAAACAAAAGAAAGGATGCAGACACATGACAAAACAGGATATTTTAGAATTAAAACGCCGCATAAAAAAAGAAGGCTGCAGCTTTACCAGAATGTGCGGCTGCTATGTGGACAGCCATAAAAATATTGTACTGCAAATGAATGAAACTTTCCTCACACTGGAAGAAGAAGAGTTCTTCAAATATCTGGAAATCGCCAAAAAAGCCCTCTCCGGTACACTTGGCAACAATCTGCTGGAATTATCTTTTTTGAAGGAAGAAGACGGTCCAGAAACACAGAACTTCCTGCTTGCCCTGCGGGACAGCGGTCTGAAAAACGATCATCTTCTGGAACATCTCTATGAGCGTATCATCCAGAACTATGAGCATGACGGCAATTATCTGATCCTGCTGTTTCATGATGCCTACGACATCATCAAAAAAACAACAGACGAGAATGAACTGGATATCTCCGAAGAAGTCTATACATACGTTCTTTGTGCGATCTGTCCTGTAGATCTGACAAAAGCAGGTCTTGGCTACCATGAAGATAAAAACTGTATCGCTCCCCGTATTCGTGACTGGATGGTTTCCGTACCCGAAACAGGCTTCCTCTTCCCTGCTTTTACCGACCGCAGCAGTGATGTGAATGCCGTTGGCTATTATGTACGGGATGCGAAGAAAGCACAGCCCAATTTTATGCAGGAAGTACTTGGCTGCGAACCCAAACGCACCAATGCAGAAGAAAAAAAGGTTTTCCAGTCTATGTTAAAAGAAGTCATTTCTGTAGAAGCAGAAGATCCCGATACAATGCTTCTGGATATTCAGCAGGATCTGAGCGATCTGGTAAACGAACATAAAAACATCTATGAGGAAGATAATCCCGTTCTGCTGACTCCCGCAGTTATCCGCCAGACATTGGAAGATAAAGGTCTTTCCGAAGATACCCTCACACTGGCGGAAGAAATCTGTGAGGAAACATTTGGCTCTGCCCCTCCCCTTGCGGAAACGCTTCTGGATACGAAAGCACTGGCGGCACACGCCGAAACAAAGAAAACAGCGCAGCTGCATCTGGAAGTGGATTCCCTGAAACAGCAATTACAGGAACGTGCGGATATTCCCAAAGAAGTATCCGATAAAAAAATACACCTTCAGGTTTCTGAAGAAAAGCTGCCTGCCATTCAGACAGAGATCATCAATGGAAAAAAATGCATCGTCATCCCTCTGGAAGAAGAGGAACAGGCAATCCTCAACGGCAAACCGTTAGAAGATGCACCTTTTTAAGCCCTACTTGCGGAAAACTCATGAAAAAAAGCCCCGAAAATCGGGGCTTTTTTTACGCTGTTGTATAGGGTGCCAATTCCAGACGAATAAAGAATCCTCTGTCATGGTCGCATACAGGGCATTTCTGCGGTGCCTGCTTTGCATTGTACACAAAGCCGCAGTTCAGACACATCCAGCCACATTCCACATCGGAAACAAA
>CALASU010000051.1 GCA_937888765.1 uncultured Clostridia bacterium
CAGACGCTTGGGAGCGGCAATGCTTCTTGCGCCTGCGTTGGATGTCATAATGATAACCGTATTTTTGAAATCGACCTTCCTGCCCTGTCCGTCTGTAATATGCCCATCATCCAATACCTGCAGCAGTACGTTGAATACATCAGGAGAAGCTTTTTCGATTTCGTCAAACAATACGACAGAATAAGGCTTGCGGCGTACCTGTTCGCTGAGCTGACCGCCTTCTTCATAGCCCACATAGCCCGGAGGAGAACCGACCATACGGGAAACGCTGTGTTTTTCCATATATTCAGACATATCAATACGTACCATTGCATCTTCATCGTTAAACAATGCTTCGGCAAGAGCTTTGGAAAGCTCTGTCTTGCCGACACCTGTAGGCCCTAAGAACAGGAAAGAGCCAATGGGTCTGTTGGGATCTTTCAGACCAACACGGCCACGGCGAACAGCTTTAGAAATTGCCTTAACTGCTTCATCCTGTCCGATTACACGCTGATGCAGGATTTCTTCCAGATGGAGCAGACGCTGGCTTTCTTCTTCCTTCAGACTCTGCACAGGCACACCTGTCCAGCGGGATACCACTGCCGCCACTGCTTCTTTTGTGACACAGGCTTCTGTTTCTGCATGGGCATTTTCCCACGCTTCTTTTGCCACCTTCAGACTGCTGCGCAGACCGTCCTGCTGTTTCTTCACATTTGCAGCCGTTTCAAAGTCCTCTGCCATGATGGCGGCTTCTTTTTCTTTTTCCATTCTTTCAATGGCACGTTCCAGATCCTTGATTGCAGCGGGTGCTGTATAGGTATCCAGATGCAGGCAGGATGCCGCTTCATCAATCAGATCAATTGCCTTATCGGGCAGAAAGCGGTCTGTTACATAGCGTGCAGAAAGTTTTACCGCCGCTTCAATGGCTTCATCCAGAATTTTCACTTTGTGGTGTGCTTCATAGGGTGCTTTCAGTGCCATCAGCATTTCAACCGCTACTTCTTCTGTAGGCTCTTCCACACGCACAGGCTGAAAACGGCGTTCAAATGCCGCATCCTTTTCGATGTGCTTGCGGTATTCTTCCAGTGTGGTCGCACCGATCAGCTGAATTTCGCCCCTTGCCATTGCGGGCTTCAGAATATTGGATGCATCAATCGCCCCTTCTGCCGCACCTGCACCGATTATTGTGTGGATCTCATCTATGAAGAGGAAGAAAAGACGTTAGCAGGAAAGAACAAGGCAGGAAAGTTTATCAAGCCTGAAAAGAAGGTAGAGGAGGAACCAAAAGAACCTGAAGTTACAGAAATAAATAAAACAGGATATGTAAAAGCAGATGGTTTAAGAGTACGAAAAGGTCCATCAACAGACACTGAAGAAATAACAAGTTTATCCAAAAATGATAAAGTAGAAATAATAGGAAAAACAGGAAACTGGTACAAAATAAAATTAGATGGTGAAACTGGATATGTATCAGCAAAATACATATCTGATACAAAAGTGCCTGAAACAACATCAAGAAGTGGTAGCACATTGAGAGACGAAAAACAAGAAGATTCTGAACAACCAAAACAAGAAAACAATCAAGAAGAAACACCTGTAC
>CALASU010000052.1 GCA_937888765.1 uncultured Clostridia bacterium
AGTACCTCATACGGCGCCATATCCTGATAGACAATACCAAATTCGTGCTGTCGATTGTATATCATAGAGCCTTTCAGCACTTTCAAAAAGCCAAGCTGAAGCTGTTCAGGCTGCAATGCATATACATCGTTGAAAGAACGGCCAAACGATGCATAATCCTCATACGGCAGGCCAGCAATCAAATCCAGGTGCTGATGAATGTTGCCCCCGGCTTTGATGCGTTTTACAATGCCGGAAAGTTTTTCGAAACTCACATTGCGGTTAATGGCCTCAATGGTTTGCGGATTGGTAGACTGCACACCGATTTCAAACTGAAACAACCCTTTGCGTACCGTTTTCAGAAAAGCAATGGTTTCGACATCAATAAGATCAGCAGTGATTTCAAAATGGAAATTCGTCACCCCGTTATCATGCTCATGCAGATATTTCCAGATTGCCATGGCGTGTTTTTTGTTACAATTAAAGGTACGGTCAATAAATTTCACCTGCTTTACATTTTTATCCAGAAATTTCTGCAGATCAGGCAGAGCCTTTTCCAGCGGAACAAACCGCACGCCGCTTTCTACAGAGGAAAGGCAGTAACCACAGCGATACGGACACCCACGAGAAGACTCATAATAGATGATCTGATTTTCTACATCGCTGAAATCTTCTTCATAGGGAAACGGCAGAAGTACCAGATCCAAAGGCTCCTGCGGCGGTGTGGAAAGGATTTCCCCATTCTGTCGGAACGTAATCCCCTTTACTTCTGCAAGGGGAAGTCCTTCATTTAAATGCTTCAGCAGATCACTGAAAACAAGTTCCCCTTCTCCGCGCATGACCAGATCGACAGTGGGATTTTCCCGCAGAAAGGCTTCGCTTTCATAGCTCACTTCGGGGCCGCCAAAGCCAATGATGCAATCGGGCAATATTTTTTTCAGCACAGGAACAAGCTGACGCAGCTGCTCCACATTCCAGATATAGCAGGAAAACAGAATTACGTCAGGCTGTAAACGATATAATTCCTCTACAATAAAATCGGTTCTCTGATTGATGGTAAATTCCTTTACGGTAATCGGATATCTTTTATGATTTTCCTGAAAGCGGCTCAGATACCGCAGTGCAAGATTCGAATGAATATATTTTGCGTTCATTGCCGCAAGAATGACTTTTTTCACAGTAGTTCCTCTTTTCTTAAAATTTCTCCTTTTACTGTATCAAAAATTTTGCTTTCTGAAAAGATATAAAAAAGCGATACAGAAAATTCTGTACCGCTTTTCGTGGGACATTATCCCAAAGTCTTTATACCTCATGTTCGATATTATGCAGCATATTTGTCATACTTCTCAGGCTAATTGTCAGTGTAGAAAGATTATGGAACAGTGCAGAAGTCGTCGGCATCAGTACCCCTGCAACACCAAGTCCGATCAGTGCCGCATTGATACCCACGATTGCACGGTAATTCATCTGGATTCTTCTCATCAGATAATCACTCAGTACTTTCAGCATCACGATTTCGTACAGGTCATCTGCCGCAATCGTAATATCTGCAATTTCTCTTGCAATGGCGGCCCCATCACTGATCGCAATGCCGACATCAGATGCAGACAGAGCAGGAGAATCATTGATACCATCGCCGATCATAACCACAGTTGCACCTGTTTCTTTTTCTTTGCGTACAAATTCCGCTTTGTCCTCAGGCAGAACCTCAGAATAATATTCATCAATGCCCACCTGTGCCGCAATGGATGCCGCCGTATGTTCATTATCGCCTGTCATCATAACAACTTTTTCAAATCCGACTGCTTTCAGCGCAGTGATAACGTCCTTCGCTTCAGGGCGCAGAGGATCTTCCACACAGATGACTGCCGCCAGCTTATGATCAATTGCCAGATACAGATGAGAATATTGTTTCGGCAGATTTTCAAATTTTTCCTGATATCCTTCCGAAATCATACAGCCTTCATCTTCAAATACAAAATGGAAACTACCGATGACTACTTTTTCTTCTCCAATACAGGAAGCAATACCATGTGCCACGATATATTCCACTTTAGAATGTGTTTCTTCGTGTTCCAGACCTTTTTCCTGTGCCGCTGTTACAACAGCCTTCGCCATGGAATGCGGGAAATGTTCTTCCAGACAAGCCGCAATCCGCAGCATTTCGTCTTCGTTCTTTTCGCAGAAGGAATGTACTTCTTTTACCACAGGGCGTGCCTTTGTCAGTGTACCCGTCTTATCAAATACAATCGTTTTTGCTTCTGCAATGGCTTCCATATATTTGCCGCCTTTGATTGTAATATTATACAGGCTGGCTTCTCTGATCGCAGACAGCACCGCAATAGGCATTGCCAGTTTCAGCGCACAGGAGAAGTCTACCATCAGCACTGCAAGAGCTTTTGTGGTATTACGTGTGATTGCCCAAACCAGACCTGTGCCTGCCAGTGTGTAAGGTACCAGACGATCCGCCAGATGTTCCGCACGGCTTTCCACTGCAGATTTCAGTTTTTCAGAATCCTCAATCATGGTTACGATTTTTTCAAATCGTGTAGAACCACTGGTTTCTTTTACCTGCAGAATAATTTCGCCTTCCTCAAGCACTGTCCCTGCATAGACATAACCGCCCTTTTCTTTGCGGATCGGCAGAGATTCGCCTGTCATGGAAGCCTGATTGACCATTGCTTCCCCTTCACGAATGATACCATCAAACGGAATCACATTGCCCATACGGACAACAACACTATCGCCGATTTCTACTGTTTTTGCAGATACCAGAATTTCCTCTCCGTCCTGCAGCAGCCATACCTTGCCAACATTCAGAGACATACTTCTTGCCAGATCATCTACTGATTTTTTATGCGTCCATTCTTCTAAGGTTTCGCCAATACCAAGCAGATACATAACAGAGCTTGCAGTATCCATATCTCCGCGGAATACAGAAACAGCAATTGCTACGCCATCCAATACACTGACTTCAATTTTTCTCTGCATCAGGCAATGCACGCCTCTTGCAATAAATTTAACAGATTTCAATGCTGTCATGGTTGCTCTGACAGAATAGGGAATAAACAGTTTTTTCCCAAAATGCCATGCAGTCTGAAAGATCAGTTTTTCCTGGTATTCGTTGTTCAGTTCACGACCGGAATGTTCCGCCAATGCTTCGGGAATTTCTGCCTTTTCATACGAAAATGCTTTCAGTGCCCGAATCATATCTTCTCTTTCTCCTGTATACAGCACCATGGCGTCACAGGTCTTTTCATATACCTTTGCCAGTTTCACACCGGGCAGGTTATGCAGATAATATAATAATGCGTCTGCTTCCGCACAAGTCATACGTTTTTGCATGATATGTACACGCAGACGACCCTTGATTTCATGTTTAATCTTGAAATTCATACTTTTCACCTCCAAAAAAAGCGAGACCCGCTCAGGGCCCCGCCGGAAATGCAACAATTATTCTGTTTCTTGTGTTGCTTCCGCTGCTTCCGCTTCTTCCTCAGCGTATTCTACGGAATCATTTTCCATTTCATATCTTTCTTCGTTCAGCTGTTTTGCTTCAGCCAGAATATCTTCTGCATTTTCCTGCAGCATTGTTGTTGTCTGCATCACGCAGTCTTTCGCACGCAGTACCGCCGCAGTACCTTTTACATATACATTCTTCGCATCACGGCTGCCCAGTACTTTCAGACCGGCTGTACCAAAAATCACACCGCCAACGAAAACTGCAACTTTACCATGATCAATATTTTTAAAACAGTCTTTTACGCAATCAAAACAATTCATAATACGACCTCCTTTTATCTGTGTTTATACCCCGTATACATTGTCATAAAAAAGCAGAATACACAAGCCCATGCCCAAAACTTATGTTTTTTCATCTCCATTCCTCCTATCTATCAGGTACATCTGTCAAAAACAAATGTCATTCAAGATTGATTACGTTTATCATAACAACGAACCCTTTGATTAGTCAATTCTAACAGTTTCTTATGATAAATTTTATCAATTAGTGCTATTTTCTGTATTTTGCTGTAATACAGAAATAATCTTTTCCCCGTTTCCATAGCCGCACGCCTGCATCCCCAGCTGCATTACCCGATCCCACTGGGTAAGGTTCAGATGATAGACCTGCCCGTCTTCCAATGTCACCAGAACAAAAGCTTCCTGCTGCGGTTCTTCCCGATAAGAAAACTTATACAGATTTTTGCGATTGATCGCACCGATTTCCTCTAAAATATTCAGAGTACGATAGATCGTTGCCGCACCGATTTTTTTATTGATTTTTGCCGTTTTATAAAAGATTTCCTTGCAGCTGCTGCAATCATTTTCCAAAATAATATCGATTACGGCAATCCTTTGTTTTGTAATACGAAAGCCCTCTTCTTTCAGCTTTTGCAAAACGATTTCTCTCTGCATCTGGATATGAAATTCCTGTTCCATTTCGTCCTGATTTGGAATCTGTAGTATTTTCTGGTTCACTGTTTCAGCCCCTCGTCTGCTTTTCTGCCAAATACACTTTTGGGCAGTCCTTTCCGATCTTTGTCCATATTTGTCGATCATGACAGTTAGGATAAACTAATTCACTATCTGTTAGTATAACCTAACCGAAGTTAGCCGTCAATAACCAATTATAAAATCCTATCTCTTTGATAAAAATTCTCAGCTTTTTCCTTTTCAGTTTATGAAAAGAAAACACAAAAAAAGAACTGTTTTCACAGTTCTTTCTGATTGGATTTCGGCAACCATCTACTCTCCCAGGCAGCTGCCCGCCAAGTACCATCGACCGCTCAGGTCTTAACCGTCGTGTTCGGAATGGGAACGGGTGTGTCCCCTGAGCGCATCATCACCGGAAATCTGAATGATCCGTGCGGGATTCGAACCCGCGTTACCGCCGTGAAAGGGCGGTGTCTTAACCCCTTGACCAACGGACCATATTTTTGGAGTCCGTTTCCGGACTCCTTAAGCTCCTCAAGCGGGACTCGAACCTGCAACCCTCCGGTTAACAGCCGGATGCTCTGCCATTGAGCTATTGAGGATTAGTAAGAAGATCTGCACCTTCAAAACTGAATACAAACTTAGCAATCTTGAGTAATCTTGTGGCACAACGCTTCGCGTTGTCGCCTGCAATGGCTTTGCCATTTCTTATTGGTCAAGCCCTCGATCTATTAGTATTGGTCAGCTGAACACATTACTGTGCTTACACCTCCAACCTATCAACCTCGTTATCTTCAAGGGATCTTACTTCCGAAGAATGGGAAATCTTATCTTGAGGGCGGCTTCACGCTTAGATGCCTTCAGCGTTTATCCGTTCCATACATAGCTACCCAGCTGTGCAGTTGGTCTGCAACTGGTACACCAGAGGTATGTCCATCCCGGTCCTCTCGTACTAAGGACAGCTCCTCTCAAATTTCCTGCGCCCACAACGGATAGGGACCGAACTGTCTCACGACGTTCTGAACCCAGCTCGCGTACCGCTTT
>CALASU010000053.1 GCA_937888765.1 uncultured Clostridia bacterium
CGCTTCCGCTCTGCCAAAGGAAACCTCCACATGCGGCTCAAATTTATGCACTGCCTGTGTGATCTTTTCCCGCAATGCTGTTTCGTCGCTGCCGTCTTTCCACTGTACTGTCATTTCCTGCTTCATCAGATTGATGGAAACCGCATCCGTTTCTGTCAGCTTCTCAATCGTTGTTTCGATCTTGCCCGCACAGTTTGCACAGGTCAGCCCTTTTACCGCTACTTTCCATTCTGCCATTGTATCCACCTCTTATCTGTTCAAATGAGTAATTGTTCATGCGTTTTTTAAAAATTTAAGGGCAAAGCCCTCAAATTTTTATTCGTGATATCCTCTCTTATGCCGCACATGGCTCATACCCTGCTCCAGTACCTCTTTGACATGCTCGTCATCCAGAGAATAAAATACCGCTTTTCCTTCCTTACGGTATTTTACCAGATCATTCTGACGCAGTACCCGCAGCTGATGGGAAATCGCCGACTGTGTCATATCCAGTCCCTCAGCCAGTTCACTCACGTTCTTTTCTCCTGTCAGCAGAAGCTGTAATATGCGGATGCGTGTACCATCGCCGAATACCTTGAAAAATTCCGCCAGATCCAGTAAAAATTCCTTTTCCAGTTCTGCCAGTACATCAAATGCCTCTTCCGTTGCTTCTTTTACAGGCACTTCCTTTTCAACTGCTTCCATCCGCTCCCCCTCTTTCTGATTTTATTTCTGATCTCCGTTTTTCATTTGAATACTTGTTCATATGTTATCATATTCAGCTTCTTTTGTCAATGTATACTTTCTTAGTAGGGTATCTTTCCATTTTTCCAGTTCCACCACAGGCAGGGGCACAAGTGCCAAACCTGCCACAATCAGCCATTCTGTCCCGCTCAACGGACAAACCTGAAATACACTTGCCAGAGGTTCTATCATAATCACACTGATCTGTAACAGTCCCCCTACCAGAAACGCCCCGATCAGCCATGGATTGCTTTTCATGGAAACCGTAAACAAAGACTGCTCCGTCCGCATATTAAACGCGTGCACAAGCTGGGAAAGCGAAAGCACCGCAAACGCCATTGTCCGCCCTGTTGTGTACATCTTTTCTTCATCGAAATAAATATGCCCGATACCAAACGCCAGCAAAGCCAGCATCCCGATCATCATGCCCTCCACAGCAATACGGCCGCCAAGCCCGTCCGCAAAAAGCGAGCTGTCCCGTCTGGGCGGGCGTTCCATACAGTTTTTTTCCGCAGGGTCTAAGCCAAGTGCAATCGCAGGCAGGGAATCCGTAACCAGATTAACCCACAAAAGCTGTATCGGCAGTAATGGTGCCGCCCAGCCGAAAACCATCGCCGCAAAAATCGTGATGATCTCCCCGATATTGCTCGACAGCAGAAAATGTACTGCCTTGCGGATGTTATCATAAATCCCTCTGCCCTCCTGTACAGCCGCCACAATGGTTGCAAAATTATCATCCATCAGCACCATATCCGCCGCACCCTTAGCAACCTCTGTTCCGTTTTTCCCCATCGCACAGCCGATATCCGCCGCCCGCAGGGCAGGGGCATCATTCACACCATCGCCGCTCATTGCCACCACTCGCCCATCCTTCTGAAAGGCTTTCACGATCCGCACTTTATGCTCAGGGGCAACACGGGCAAATACGGTACAGCTCTCAGCCGCCTGCTCCAGTTCACTGTCGTCCATCTGCTCCAGTTCCTGCCCTGTAATCACACGATCCCCCGTCTGATAAATGCCCAGATTTGCCGCAATCGCCTGTGCCGTCAGTGCATGGTCGCCCGTAATCATCACAGGGCGGATTCCCGCCTGCTTGCAGATACGCACCGCTTCCGCCGCTTCCGCTCTTGGCGGGTCAATCAGCCCTGCCAGCCCCGCAAAAACCAGATCTTTTTCCAAATATTCACTTGTATACGCTTTCGGCTTCTCCTCCCATTCCCGAAATGCCA
Organism: uncultured Clostridia bacterium; assembly: GCA_937888765.1. Taxonomy (GTDB): domain Bacteria; phylum Bacillota; class Clostridia; order Lachnospirales; family Anaerotignaceae; genus Anaerotignum_A. The sequence goes on from CALASU010000053.1 coordinate 1,953, forward strand.
CCGCAACCACCCGCAGGGCATTTGCCGCCATTTCTCCGTTTTTCATGCGGATTTCACTTTTTCTTCTGCCATCAAAGGCAGTCTGTCCCGCTCCGTCCAGACAACGACTGCATCTTTCGATCAGTATATCAGGTGCACCCTTTGTAACAGAAATCCATTTTCCATTTTCCGACTGGTGTACAGTTGTCATCAGCTTCCGCTCCGAGGAAAACGGAATTTCTCCTACACGGGGCAATTCCTTCCAGATTCCTTTCAGAGACACGCCGCCTTCCTCTGCCGCTTCTGCCAGTGCCTTTTCCGTAGGCTCCGCCAGAATCCTTGTCCCCTCCCGCTTGGCATCGTTGCAGAGCGCAAACAGCGTCAATATAAACCGCCGCTTTTCCTCGTCCTGCTCTACTTTCTTTTTCCCCACTGCCGCAAGCTGTGTTACTTTCATACGGTTCTGTGTCAATGTTCCCGTTTTATCAGAACAGATGATTTCGGCACTGCCCAGTGTTTCCACCGCAGGCAATCGTCGGATCACTGCATTTTTTTTCGATAATCTCTGCATCCCAATGGCAAGCACAATTGTCACAATAGCGGGAAGCCCCTCGGGAATCGCCGCCACAGCAAGGCTCACAGAGGTCATAAACATCGCAAACGGCTCCTGCTTCTGCAGTAACCCCATTGCAAAGATTACAGCACAGATCGCCAAAGCCCCCATGCCAAGCAGTTTTCCCGTTTCTCCGAGTTTTTTCTGCAAAGGGGTTTCGTTTTCTTCCTGTTCTGCCAGAAGCGAAGCAATCCGCCCGATTTCCGTATCCATCCCCCTTGCCGTCACAATCGCCTTTCCGTTGCCTGTCAGTACATAGCTTCCAGAAAGCACCATATTTTTTCTGTCACCAAGCATGGTATCTGCCGCCAGTGTCCTCGTTTCTTTCTCTATCGAGAGCGATTCCCCCGTGATGGCACTTTCTTCTGTTTTCATACCGTTTGCTTCTGTCAGCCTGCCGTCCGCACAGATATAATCCCCCGCAGAAAGCAGAAGGATATCCCCCATTACCACTTCTTCGGCAGGGATTTCTTTTTCCCGGCCTTCCCGCAGTACCCTCGCTTTCGGTGCAGAAAGCTCTTTCAGTGCTTCCAGTGCCTTTTCCGCCTTACTCTCCTGCATCACGCCCAGAAGTGCATTCAGTACCACGATTGCCACAATGATCACAGAATCCACAAAATCCTTTTCGCCGTTGAGATACGACACCCCAAAGGATACCGCCGCCGCCCCCAATAATACCAGAATCATAAAATCATTGAACTGCGCCAGAAAGCGACCGAAGAATCCCTTTTTTCCTTCTTTCTGCTCCAGCCTGTTCTTCCCCTGCTCCTGCAATCTTTTCTTTGCATCCTCTGTCGAAAGTCCTGTTCGGCTGTCTGTCTGCAAAGTCTTTTCGATCTCCTTAATAGATTGATTCCACCACTGCATATGCTCACCCGTTTCCTTAAAATTTCTTTGGTTGTCCATCTTTCTTTACCTTATGCGGACAAACCCAAAAAAAGACCCCCTGCATACAATAACACAGGGGGTGGGCTTATGTTGTTTTCATTGCTTCTTGCTTTTTCCGTCAGTGTGGATGCTCTGGGCATCGGGCTTTCCTACGGTCTTCGGAAGATCCGCTTTCCATATTCTTCGCTTTTTCTCTTATTCTCAGAAACCTTTGTGATGATTGCAGGCTTTCTGCATCTGGGAAAAGTGCTCTCAGGATTTTTTCCTGCTGTACTTGCCGAAAACCTTTCTGTTGGGATTCTGTTTCTGTTCGGCTTCTGGCTCTGTCTGCCAAAACAGGATGCAGACTCGCCCCTGCATACACCGACACTCTGCGATAAAAATAAATCCTCCGTATTAGAGCCGAAGGAAGCCCTGCTTCTGGGGTTCATTCTCTCCATGGACTCCTTTGCCATCGGACTGAGTGCCGCTTCTCTGGAAGTGCCGCTTCTGCCGCTGTTTGCCGCCCTGTTTCAGACTGGTTTCCTTTTCCTCGGAGAACGACTCGGCAATCGCCTTGTACTGCTTACCTCCCCTAAGGAAACCCTCTGGGGACTGCTTTCCGGCGGTACACTGATGCTCCTCGCTGTTTTCATGCTCCTGAAATAAAAAAGGCATATTTCACTTCTTCGCAAAATACGCCTTTTCCAATCCTCTAAATATATTATTTTGCAGAAACAAAGTTTCTGCGTATAAGGGTGCAGGGAAATTATTTCCCTGCTGGGGGTTTGGGGGCGATGCCCCCAATATTTTATTTATGGAATAATTTTTTTGTCTGATATTTGGGCTCACAGGTCAGATTCACACCCAGCTTTTTGAACACATTTTCGTCCACAGAAGATAGAATCACTGTAGAATGTACTTCACAGCATTTCAGCTTTTCCAGCTGTTTCAGCGCCAGTTCTGCCAGAGGGTCTGTTGCCGCACAGATGCTCAGCGCAATCAGCACTTCATCGGTATGCAGACGAGGATTTCTGTTGCCCAGATGTCCCACCTTCAGCTTCTGGATGGGTTCAATGATTGTGGGAGAAATCAGTTTCAGTTCTTTTTCAATGCCTGCCAGATGCTTCAGCGCATTCAGAAGCATTGCGGAGGAAGCCCCAAGCAATTCACTTGTTTTGCCTGTTATGATTGTGCCGTCAGCCAATTCAATCGCCGCCGCAGGATCGCCTGTTTCTTCTGCTCTTGCATTTGCCGCTGTTGCAACCGTTCTGTCAGCTACACCTGTCCCCGCCTGTTTCATCAGCAGTTCCAGTTTATAAATCACATCGTCTGTCAAGGTACCTTTTCTGAGTTCACGCAATGCCTGATAGTAACGGCGTACGATTTCTGTTCTTGCCGCACTGCATACCGCTTCATCATCAAAAATACAGTTGCCTACCATATTGACACCCATATCTGTAGGAGATTTGTAAGGAGAACTGCCGTAAATCTGTTCAAACATAGCGTTCAATACAGGGAATACCTCAACATCACGGTTATAGTTTACAGTCGTTTCGCCGTATGCTTCCAGATGGAAAGGGTCAATCATGTTCACATCATTCAGATCCGCTGTTGCCGCTTCATATGCCAGATTGACAGGGTGGCTCAGAGGAATATTCCAGATAGGGAAGGTTTCAAATTTCGCATAACCTGCTTTTACCCCGCGTTTGTTTTCATGGTACAGCTGAGAAAGACATGTTGCCATCTTGCCGCTGCCGGGGCCGGGTGCTGTCAGCACCACCAGAGAACGCTGTGTTTCGATATAGTCGTTTTTGCCAAAGCCTTCTTCGCTCACAATCAGAGGAATATTGGCAGGATAGCCTTTGATGGGGTAATGCTTATATACTTTCAGACCCAGAGATTCCAGTTTCTTTTCATATGCAATGACGCTTGCCTGTCCATTGAACTGTGTCAGCACCACACTGCCCACATACAGTCCGTAGCCACGGAATGCATCAATCAGACGCAGTACGTCCATATCATAGGTAATGCCCAGATCCCCTCTGACTTTGTTCTTTTCAATATCGCCCGCACTGATAACAATAACAATTTCCGCATCATCCTTCAGCTGTACCAGCATATCAATCTTACTGTCTGGCTGGAAGCCGGGCAATACACGGGATGCATGGTAATCATCAAACAGCTTGCCGCCAAACTCCAGATACAGCTTGCCGCCAAACTGAGCAATCCGTTCTTTGATATGCTTAGACTGCAGTTTCAGATACTTTTCATTATCAAATCCTACTCGCATCATAAAATACCTCTCCCTATGGTCTTTTGTTTTTCATATACAATATAGTATTATACCGCTTTCTTCGCGGTTTTACAAATGAAACTTACAAAAAAATACTAGAGGTATCTGGAAATACAGATACCCCTGTCTTATATTTCTTTATTATATATCTTCTTCCGATTCTGCTCCCGTCACTGCCAGACAGCATACCGAAACGCTTTCTGCTCCTGCCCGCAGCAGGGCTTTTGCACATTCGTTACAGGTCGTTCCCGTAGTAAAAATATCATCTATCAGAAGCACCCGCTTTCCCTCTATCGGGATTGCCGCTTCAAACACATTTTTCAGATTCTCTTTTCTTTCCTCGGGATTCAGTATACTCTGTGCAACCGTATCTCTGGTACGCCGCAGACCATCTTCTAAATACAGCAGTCCTGTCTGAGCAGCAATCTGCCTGCAAAGAAGCTCTGTCTGATCAAAGCCGCGCCGCTTCTCTTTCTTCGGATGCAGCGGCACAGAAAGCATCACATCCGTTTGTTCCAGCAGATGCCCCTGCTGTTCTTTCAGATACTCTGCCATCAGTGTTCCCATGCCGACAGAAAGCCCTTTGCCACCGTCATATTTATACAGATGAATGGCTTTTCGCACGGTCGCATAGGCAAACGCACCGCAGGCAAAGGAAAAGGAAAATACATTCAGACAATGCCCGCAAAACCCGTTTCCGTCCATCTCCATATGACAGTGCGGGCATTTTCCAGCAGAAAGATACGGTATTCTTTTGGCACACGCCGTACAGAGAAAACCGTCCCATTCCAGTGTCGTCAGCACTTCGCCGCAGACTGCACAGCGAGGCGGAAAAATCAGCTTTTTCAGAATGCTTCCCCACATGCCTCATTCTCTCCATACATAAAATCATGCAGATTCTGTATCCGCTGTGCCAGCCCCGTGTATCTGCTAACCTCTCTGTCATTGCGGATCATAGAACCCATTGTTTCTTTCAGCCCTACCACAACAACAAATTTTTTCGCTCTGGTCACGGCTGTATATAAAAGATTTCTCGTCATCAGCATCGGCGGGCCGCTGTAAACAGGCAGAATCACAACAGGGTATTCACTCCCCTGTGATTTATGGATGGTAATGGCATATGCCAGTTCCAGTTCTTCCAGCTGTCCAAAGTCATACTCTACAATCTTGCCGTCATCAAATGCCACCCGCAGGGTTTCCGCATCGGTATCAATGGAAAGGATAATGCCCGCATCCCCATTGTATACGCCAAGCCCCTCATCGGTGCATTTGCCCATATCGTTGTACAGCTTCCAGACAATGTTATAATTGTTTTTGATCTGCATGACCTTATCGCCCTCACGGAAGATGATCTGACGGAAATTCATTTCCCGCTTATCCCTTGCAGGCGGGTTCAGTGTTTTCTGCAAAACCTGATTCAGATTCTGCACCCCAAGCGTGCCTTTTCGCATGGGTGTCAGAATCTGCATATCCTGCAATCCGTCACAGCCTGTAAACTTCGGCAGTCTTGTTGTAACGAGTTCCTGTATCGTTGCCGCTACTTCCTCGGCATACGCCCGCCGCATGAAAAAGAAATCCGTCCCCTTTTCATTCAGCACAGGGTCTTCCCCCTGATTGATTCTGTGAGCGTTCATAATGATGGCACTTTCCTGCGCCTGACGGAACACATGACGCAGACGCACCACTTTCAGCCGTTCACTGCGAATCATATCCTTCAGCACATTCCCCGCACCGACAGAGGGAAGCTGGTCAACGTCCCCCACAAAAATGATACGGGAACCTGTCTGCACCGCTTTCAGAAGTGACTGCATCAGCCCAATATCCACCATAGAACTTTCATCAATGATGATGACATCGGCTTCAATGGGATCATCTTCGTTTTTATCAAAAATCTGTCGGCGGCTGTCCTCATTCACAAAGTTAATGCCAAGCAGTCTGTGAATGGTCTGTGCATCCATACCTGTCGCTTCTGTCATACGCTTTGCCGCACGGCCCGTGGGAGCGGCGAGTACAACTTCCTGTCCTTCCCGTTCCAGAATCTGCAGAATGGTGTTGATGGTCGTCGTTTTCCCTGTACCGGGACCGCCTGTAATCACAAGCACCCCACAGCTCATGGCTTCTACAACCGCAAGCCGCTGTTCGTCTGCCAGCTTCACGCCTGTTTCCTGCTCTACCCGCAGAATCTCCCTTGCGATATACTCCATATCGGGCGGATCGTATTCCTCAGAAAGCTCCAGAAGCCGCTTCGCCACTGCCATTTCCGCATAAAAATAATAATTCAGATACACCGCTTCGATGTCATTCACTTTTTCCTGCCAGATCTGGCTATCCACCTGTAATTCCCGAATTGCATTTTCAATCGAAAGCGGATGCAGCTGCAGCAAATCAATCGCCTGCTGTATCAGTTTTTCTTTCGGCAGAAAACAATCGCCATTCCCTGCGGCAGTATTCAGAATATATTTCAGTGCCGCCTTTACACGGTTCGGATCATCTGCCGCAATCCCTGCACTTGCCGCCATTTTATCCGCCATTTTGAAGCCAATCCCAATCACATCATCTGCCAGACGATAGGGATTATTCTTCACGATCTCAAAGGTACGTCCCTTATATTTTTTATAAATCTTCATGGCATAGGCAGGAGAAATATCGAACCCCTGCAGGAACATCATGGCTTTTCTCAGTTCATGCTGTTCGGCAAAGGTTTCGGAAATCTTCTGTGCTTTCTGGTAGCTGATACCCTTGATTTCCGCAAGCATATCAGGCTTTTCTTCAATAACATAAAAAGTGGCATCGCCGAATCTTTCCACGATGCGTTTTGCCATTCTTGCCCCGATGCCCTTAATCATGCCCGAAGCCAGATATTTTTCCATTCCCGCCTGTGTGGTAGGCATGGATTTTTCATAATACTGCACCTGTACCTGTCTGCCGTAAAGGGCGTGCATTGTCCAGCTGCCATGAATCTCCAGAGATTCGCCGCTATGAATCTGCGGCACAACGCCCACACAGGTCACCTCATCGTCCTCGGTTGTCAGCGTAAACACGGTATAGCCGTTATCCTTATTATGGAAAATAATATCTTCCACTTCTCCGATCAGTTTCACATCTTCCACGCCTTCACCTCCTCAAAACATCTTCTGCCAGTATACCACAAGCATCAGAAAAAGGGAATATTCTGTGGGGGCGTTGCCCCCACACCCCCACCAAGGGGGTCACCCCCTTGGAACCCGATTTGCAAAAGCATACACTTTTGCGGTATTTCGGTTAATCCTTTTTATAGTGCTGTTCTAATTTTTCCAGTTGTTTTTGCTTTTCTTTGGAAAGCATTTCTGCATTCAGAGAAACGGCAATACATTCCTCGCAGATTCCCGCTTCATTGATACTGATTCTCTGTAAGGTGCACTCATTTTTCTGATTGTATAAACAAAACTCATATCTGCATTCCATTTTTATCCCACCTTTAATTTTGAACACTTATTTTAAGTGTCTTTTTAGTGTCTTTTCAAAATTCTATCATAAAATCCCAGTACAATAAACTAAAAGTTAGTGCATTTTAAGTGCAAAGTAGGTGTATTTATGAAAGCAAAAAAGACAAAACATATCAGTATCAAAATCGATCCTATCATGTTAAAAAAATTCCACTCTGTAGCAGACTATCATGGACGCTCTGCCAGCAGACAGATTCTATACCTCATTCATCAATGTATTCGGGAATTTGAAAAAGAGCATGGCGAAATTGAAGTAGAAGAAGAGGAATAAACAAAAAGGATAAGGCATCTGATCCATCATCAGTACCTTATCCTTTTTCTCTCTAACTCTAACGGTATAAATCTTTAATTTTTCAAAAATATGCTTTCTGCCGACTTTCATTCTTTTCACAGTTTTCTGCCGAATCCTGATCTGTTTCATGGTTTTCTTATTTCAGCTTTGCCTGTACTGCTTCGATTTCTGCATCTGTCAGCCCAAGCTGTGTTCTGAAACATTCCGCTGCTTCTGCGGCAAGATCAACACCTTCTGCACGAATATCCGCAACACCGAAGATATTATTCAGCATCTTTACGATGTTGTTTTCAGCAATCTCTTCATATTGTTCACTTCCGATTTCCACCCCGTAGTAATTGCTGTACGTCACCATATAATCCGCAATGACTTCCTCACCGGATGCACCCATCAGACATTCCAGAAGTGCACTCACAAGCCCTGCTCTGTCCTTCCCTTCGTTGCAGTGAATCAGATAAGGGCTTTCATTTGCCGCAATAAAACGCAGCCCCTCTGCAAGTCCGTCACTGAAATCCTTATCCATTTTCTGTGTGTCGGGAATCCCCAGATGCAGACCAATAGAATCACACTGTGCATAATAGGATGTAGCCCAGCCTTCATATGCTGTCATTGCCTGTGCAGAATCGGCAAGGTTTACCACTGTTTTTATGCCAGCTTTTTGCATCAGTGCATCTGCATATCCGTTTCTGCCCAGTCCGGGATTCACAGGAGAAGAACTGCGGTAGAGCTTTTCCGCCCCCATGCCTGTTGTATCAATCATTCTGAAATTGGCAAATTCCGCATCAGAAAGCTCTGCATAATCCGCCCTTTCGTTGGTACGGTGCAGCTGACGAAGCAGATATTCGTTGTAGTAACCCCCTTTTTCCTGCATGGCAATGCTTACCTTAACAGGAACTGTCATACCCTCTGTATAGTCCCACTGATATCCGGGTTCTTCTGCAATTTCAGATTTTACAGCAATGCCTGCATCCTCTGCCAGATTGCCCATATTGAGCGCAAGCACAACACGATCTACAGGAATGGCTTCATCCATCTGCACACGGCAGACAGGGTTTCCTATATCCACATCAGAATAATTTGTGCCGACAGGCATCGCATATGTTTTGTCTGCAATCGTAACTGCAATCACATCGCCGTATGCGTAGTCCTCCAGCAGTTCACTTCCTTTCAGAGAAAGCACGAGGTTGCCGTACTTTTCAATCCCCGCTACCGTAATCGCTGTTTCTTCCTGTTTGGATTCTTCTGTTACCTGTGCAGAAATGGTAACTGTCTTTGTTTCTTCGTTCCAGACTACCTCTGCACCAAGACTCTCTGCCACAAAGCGAATCGGAAGCATGGTACGCTCATGGATAACAGCAGGAGCCGCATCCAAAGTATATGCTTCTCCATTGATATAGGCAGTTGTACTGCCTATCTGCATACGGATTGTATCTTCTGCTTTCGACAGTGTAACAGTCTGGCTTTTCGCATCCCATTCTGCCTGTCCGCCCATTTCTTCTGCGATGGCTCTCACAGGCAGCAGGATTCTGTTATCCTGAATAACAGGAACAGTTTCCCTGTCATCAATGGCTTTTTCTTCGCCGTTTACTGTCATTACAGGACTGTTGCTATTGAGTGTAATGGTAAGTGCAGATTCCTCTGCCATTACAGGAACAGACAGCATCACTGCCGCAAGGATTCCCGCAAAGATTGACTGATATGCTCTTTTCTTCATGTTCATTTTCCTCCTTATTCTGCTCTTTGGCTCGGGTTTCTGCTTTCGCACGGTACGCCTGTCTGACACAGGCCACAGCCAAATCTGGGTGCATACATCTGCCCTGTTTTTTTCAGCCATGTACTGCAAACAGCATGATCTTTTCCTTTTTCAAAGCTGATGGCATTCACAGGGCATCTTCTGATGCAGGCACCACACTGCGTACAATAGTCATAGATTCCCGTATACACCCGCTGATCCGCTTCCAGTTCCTCACTGATGATAACAGACAGCAAACGCCCTGCCATACCTCTTTCCGTAATCAGCCCCTTTGATAAACCAAACGTACCCAAACCGCATACATAGGCCGCATGACGTTCAGACCAGTTGCTTCCAAAGGTATCTTTATCCATGCAGGTATAGTCTGAAAAAGCGTTTCCTGCAGAGATTTCCTGAAACCTTGCATCTATCGCAGGCACACATACATCCATGCCCTGTTCTGCAAACCATTTTTCAAGCTGTCTGCCGTACTCCGCCAGATATGCCTGTCCTTCTATACGCCCATACAGCCAAAGCATAGACGGGGTATCTTTCAACGCCCGATTGCTCGCTTTTACTTCCTCTGTAAACGGAAAAAAGAGCGAAATTACTGTTTTGCCGTTTTTCAGCCATTCTGATGGTGTCATAAACCACGGCCCAATGATTGCAGGATCTTTAAACTGTGAAAATAAACGATCTTCCGCAGAGCCAATCCCCATCAGCGGTACATCAAACAGCTTCACGCCCGTTACTTCCGTTCCTGTCAATAGATTTCCCTGACAGCTTTCATACAGTGCTTTTATTTTTTCTGTCATTTCTTTTCTGTCCATAGTATCCTCTCTATATATTCATATTTCCTAAATGATACCATACTTCCGGAAAAAACTATATGCTTCCACTAAAAAAAGCAGAACATATATGACCTGCTAATGCATTGCAATCCTTGTTTATATACTGCAAAAAGCTTCTGCTTGCCATGCTCTCTGTGTTTTAGTATACTGTCAGTACGACCGAAAGGAGGAAAAAACCCATGGGACTCAATACACTTTTTCTTGCACATAAGTTTGTTTCCGAGCACGTTCATGCAGGCGATTTCTGCATTGATGCAACCGCAGGTAAGGGCAGAGATACGGTATTTCTGTGCAATCTTGTAAAAGAAAACGGCAAGGTACTTGCTTTTGATATCCAGCCTGACGCAGTGGCGCAGACACAGGCTCTGGTATCCCAAAACGGCTATGAAGAAATTGCTTCTGTCATTCTTGACAGCCATTCCCATATGGAACAATATGCCGCAGCAGAAACCGTTGACTGCATCATGTTCAATTTTGGCTGGCTCCCCGGCGGCAGTCACAAAATCTTTACCCGTCCCGAAACCAGTATCCCTGCCATCGAGGCAGGGCTGCGGCTTTTAAAGCCCGGCGGCATTATGTCTTTATGCATTTACTACGGCGGCGAAAGCGGCTATGAAGAACGGGATGCCCTGCTGGAATATCTTGCGACCATTGATAATCGAAAGTATACAGTTATCGTCAATACCTTCCATAACCGCACAGGCGATCCGCCGATTCCCGTATATATCTATAAGGAAATCTAAAAAAGAAGCCCGCTTAACGGGCTTCTCCCGCCTGCGGCGGTGTCGCTTGCGACTAACTACCCTGCCGCCGCAGTGCGATCCCCCGGAGGGTTTTTACTCTATAAGAAGCAAAGTTTCTTATAGAGTAAAAAAGTGTAAGCCAAATGGCTTACACTTTTTTGATTATTCCCAGATAATATTCGCTTTCTTTCTGGGTGCAGTGCGCTGATACGTTACATTCGGAACACCCATCAGCATAACAGCGGCAAGGTGTTGATTTTCTTTGATCTTCAGACGTTCCTTCAATTCGGGGGTTCTGTTGATCGCCCCCATCAAAAAGCCGCTGTACAGCACGCCGATTCCCATAGACTGCGCCATCAGTTCAATCGAAGTAGCCGCAAGCCCTCCGTTCATCGGATTTTCTGTCAGCACCAGTACCATCGCATTTGCATGACAGAACAATCTGTCCTCATTCGGATCAGCGGCATATTTATCACAGACAATGCGCAGCAGAGGTGTATAAGGCCCCATCAGACCGCTGTCTACCATCTTGCCCAGTGTATCCCAGAGGATCGGTTTGATTTCCACCATCGTATCCTGTACCACAACAAAAGAAACATCCTGACGATTCCCCGCAGTGGGTGTGTATCTCCCTGCTTCCAGAATCATCGCCAGTGTATCTTTCGGGATAGGATCTGCTTTAAACTGTCTGACAGAACGACGGAACTGCATAAAGTGAAGCAGATTCTCGGGGTTCATTTTACAGCTTTCATCATAGTCCAGCACTTCTTCCATCGGCAGATTCGGAATGGAAACTGCTTTTGTCGGACAAACTGCAACACAGTGCCCGCACTCAAAACAGCTGTCAGCAATCTGCGCCTTGCCGTCCTGCAGACTGATCACGCCATAAAAACAGTCTTTCACGCACATACCACAGCCAATACATTTGTTTTGATCAATAGATACCATATACCTCGCTCCTTTTCTCTGATTTTCTTACTATTTTAAAAAGTTTCCTGCTTATGCTCTCACTCTTTTTCTGATTGTTTCCAGAGAGGGAATCCCGTCTGTTGCTCCAACGCTTTCTACTGCAAAGGAAGCCGCGGCACAGGCGAATTTTGCACATTCTGCCGTTTCCAAGCCCTCGGAAATCCCCCATAAAAAGCCCGAAACAAAGGTATCCCCCGCACCTGTCGTATCTACACATCTTTCGGCAGGAACTGCAGGTACAGAATACACCCCTGTATGATCCCCGACAATACAGCCCTTCTCGCCGCATTTGATGACAGCCGTTTTCACGCCCATATCCAGTAAGAGCTGTACATTCCGATAAGGGTCTTTTTCTCCCGTCAGAAGCGCGATTTCTGATTCATTCGGGAAAATATAGTCTATGTAAGGCAGAAGCTCTGTAATATCCTGTATCGTTTCGCCGTTTTTTGCTTTTGTCATATCCACAGCAAGAATCCTGCCTTTTTCTTTTATAAAAGAAAACAGCTTTTTCATTTCAGAAATTGTCAGCAGCGGAGAAACAAACATACTGGCAAAACTGATGATTTCGGCAGAATCCTCGATAAAGGGCTGAATATCCGCCAGCGACAGCCTGCGTAAACTGCTGTTCGGATTTGTCAGAAAATGTCTTTCTCCGGAGGTATCTATCAGAACAATATTGATGCCTGTCGGAATATCTTTCTGTATCTGCACGCTGTCCGCAGAAATCCTTCTTTCCTGTAAAAGCCCCAGAACCCTTTTTCCCGCTTCATCATCCCCGACTTTGGAAATCAACTGTACTTTCTTGCCGAATCCCGAAAGAAGCAGGGCTTCATTCAGGGCATCGCCGCCAAAAGACATTTTAATGGTGTCCATAGGAATCGAACCTGCGGAAAATACCGCTTCATTTACAGGAGAAGCCAGAATATCAATAATTGCCGCACCGATTACAGTAATATCATATGCCATTTCATCATCCCCCATAGTATTCCATATAAAACTCTGCCATACTAACCTTAGTATATAGTATATAGTATATAGTATATCCTATTTCATATCTATAACCTTTTATAAGATCTGTTGATTCAGAAAGTCAATCACAATCTGCATCGGCTCAGAAATCCATTTATCTCTGTGATACAGCAGCTGTGACCAGACCTCAATCTCAAAATCATGTACCGACAGATACGCCAGTGTTCCTTTTTCCACAAAGGAACGTGTCACATAATCCGGAAGAAAAGAAACCCCCACATTCTGCTCCAGCAGGGTACAGATCAGATTGGCATTCCCGCTGACAAACACGGGCTGTATCTGTAAAGAACGTGCCGCCAGCTGCTGATCCATCACACGGCGATAGCTCATACCCTTTTCCGTCAGCAGAAACGGCTCTTTTACCAGTTCTTCCAGAGGAATCTCTGCCCGCTTTGCCAGAGGACTTCCCGCCGCACAGACAAAGTGCATCCCGATGCGGCTTTCCTGCAGTGTTACATAATTCGTATCATAAATATGGCTGTCCAGTGTATATACCAGATCCACTTCATTCTGATTCAGCAGGCGAAACATTTCCTCCGTCCCTGCCGCCACACATTCCAGTGTAATACCGGGGTATCTGCGATGCAGTTCGGGAAAGATGCGTGGGATCACTTCTCTGGAAAGAGAATCTGCCATTGCAACCCTTACACGCCCTTTGAGCTGCGCAGGCTTTTCTGCGGCATGTATGAACTGCTGCAGGTCTTCATTGATCTTGTGCGCCAGCTGCAAAAACTGTGTTCCATGCTCCGTCAGCATAACGGTACGATTGATTCGCTCAAACAGCGGAACACCAAGCTCTGTTTCCAGCTGTTTGATCTGGAAGGATACCGTAGACTGAGAATAGCCCAGTTTTTCCCCTGCTTTCGTAAAACTTTTCAATTCTGCCACATGTATAAAGGTTTCCAAATTTTTAATATCCATAACTGCCCCCATATGCTATAAACTGCTTTTTTATACTGTACCCGAAAACAAATATACTTACAAGTCTTTTTATATCAACAGCATTACAGAAAAAGAGCATTTCACCGAAGTGAAATGCTCTCTTGATTTTATGATTGGGGGTACTGTTTCTCCCCCACCTTCGGACAGATCACAGATCCATCCCGAAAGAAGTATTTTTTATCTTACGGATCAATGTGCTTTACAAAAGCGCATCATCATAGAAGCAACCTGTGCTCTTGTTGCATCGCCTTTTGGATTCAGTCTGCCGTCTGTATCGCCGCTGATGATACCGTTTTCAACAGCCCATCTCATCGCAGGAGCCGCATAACCACTCACATCGCCTGCATCTTTATTTGTCAGCGCAGGACCGTTTGCACCGGGAGAACCCGCGAAACGATACAGCATAACTGCCAGCTGTTCTCTTGTGATAGAGTCATTGGGGCCAAACTGACCATCGCCGTAACCGGAGATGATGCCTTCGCCTGCTGCCCATGCAACTGCCTTTGCGAAATACTGGCTGCTTACGTCATTGAAATCTGCAGGAGCTTCTGCTTCAGGGTTGTGCTGCAGGTTGTGCAGTACCATTGCCAGCATACCTCTTGTCATTGTTGCATTGGGTGTGAATGTTGTTTCAGATGTGCCGCTGAACAGCTCATGGCTGCTTGCGAAATCAACTGCATCATTGAACCAGTCGCCTCTGGAAACGTCGTCGAAATCTTTGCTGTTATCAACAAATTTCAGTGTTGTGCCGTCAGCTACTGTCACTGTTACAGAGTCGCCGCTTGTTACAACATCTCTTACGACTGTTTCTGTACCGTCAGGATTTACCACTACCGCAACTGTACCTGCGGAAGCACCATCCAGAGGAATTGTTACTGTTGTTTCTTCTGTACCGTCATCTGTGCTGATTATGATGCTGTCTGCTTTGTCGCCTTTCTCTGCTACGTTTACGGAAACTGGCAGATCCGCAGCACCGTCGCCGTCAACGTCAGAATCTGCTGTTACAGTTACTGTTGTTGTTTTCACGCCGTCTGCATCTGTTTCAGCTACAGCTTTTGTACCTTCTGCTGTTGTTACTGTTTCTTTGACTGTACCATCTGTGTTTTCCACAGTTTCTCTGACTGTACCGTCTGTTGTTGTTTCTGTTGTTGTTACAGTACCATCTTTCGCTTCCACAGTTTCTGTTTTGTTGCCTTCTGCGTCAGTTTCTGTTGTTGTTACTGTGCCGTCTTTCTTTGTTTCTACGACAGTTGTGGAACCGTCTTCCTGTTTTGTTGTTTCTGTTACAGTGCCGTTCTTATCTGTAGTTGTTGTGGTTGTAGACGTCGTGGTACTTGTAGTTGTTGTGGTTGTGGTGGTAGTAGTTGGTATTGTCTCAGGCGGAGTTGTTCCCTGCTGCCCTTCATTATCATCAAATGAACAGATTGTACACTGAGAAGTATCCGTGCTTATTTCACTTGAAACAACACGGCAGTATTCTCCCTTGCCGAAATCTCCTATAAATATATAGCTACAATTTTCAGGGACGATATAACTGAAAGTCACGCTACCTGATTCATCAGCGGTTTGCTGGTCGATATAAAACAGATTGTCAGATGAAAGGATATTCTCAACCTCAGTGCTGTTTACTGCAAGAAGCAGATAGTCCGTGCTTGGGACTGCCTCAGTATAGGTGTAATTCTGTAATGATGAAGACTCATCTGACAGAATGCTTATCGTATCAAGAGATAGAGTTTTGGCTGTAAGTTCTGTGCCTGTGCTGTTGTAGTAGATGATGGCGGAGAATAAACAATCTTTTCCTGAATTTTCCGTTATAGCATTCCACTGTTCTTCAGTTCCTTTAAAATAAATATTTTTAAACAAATTAGGGATAGGAAATCTGAAAGTTTTATGATAGAATGAGGACCCCATGAAACAGAGCATCGTACTCATCGTCTCCATCGTCGTCGGCCTTCTC
>CALASU010000054.1 GCA_937888765.1 uncultured Clostridia bacterium
GATCCTATGGATCATTCTTTTTTCAGTTGTTCAACTTCATTTTACAATTAACGATTTTAAAAAAATTGCTGGGCATGACAAAAGGTGCTTTTACGATTACTGCACCATTCTGGTGTGACTATGGCTATCATATCACATTAGGGGAAAACTTCTATGCAAATCATAATTTAGTGATACTGGATGCTGCGAAAGTGACCTTTGGAGATCATGTTTTTGTTGCACCAAATTGTGGCTTTTATACAGCAGGACATCCGATAGATTTTAAAAGAAGAAATCAGGGTTTGGAATATGCGTATCCTATCACTGTGGGCAGTCATGTATGGTTTGGTGCAGGCGTGCAGGTCATACCCGGAGTAACCATTGGAGATAATGTTGTGATCGGCGCAGGCAGTGTTGTTGTAAAGGATATCCCGAGTAATTGTGTTGCTGTAGGCAATCCTTGCAAGGTCATTAGAAATATAACAGAGGAAGATGAAAAGATCTGTTGGGACAGAAATCTGGATTCTTTGCTGAAGAATACCGTTTGTAAAAGAATAGAATATCGAGAATGATGAAAGCAGGAGAATTTTTCTCCTGTTTTTTATTTGCCTGAAATGGATATAGGAAACAAAGCGGGGTGATGAATATTGGGTATTTTGGATGGCATTGTGGAATGGATCGCCGAGCAGGTTATGAACATTCTGGATATGATAAACACCTCTGTTCTGGGGGCATTGGGCTGCGATATGGAAACATTCCTTCGATATTTTCCGGCAGCAGAAACCTTTTATGATGTGATTGTAGCATTGGCAATAGGCTTATTGTTGCTGAATCTGATCTTTCAGTTATTCCGTGGTTTTGGGATACTGGGCAGCAATGAGGCAGAAAGCCCGATCAGTCTGACAGTAAGAAGTTTAGGGTTTATGTTTCTGGCATTTTATGCGAATGAGATTCTGGATATTATACTGAAGATTGGTGGTACGCCCTATGAATGGTTTATGACAGATGAATTACCGCCTTTGAATTTTGCGGATTTCAATTCTGTGCTGCTGACGATATTAGGTGTTTCTTTAAACGGCTCTATTGCTCTGATTGCACTGATTCTTCTGGTGATTCTGGCATGGAACTATCTGAAACTGTTGTTTGAGGCGGCGGAAAGATATGTTTTATTGGGTGTGCTGGTTTATACCGCACCTGTGGCATTTTCGATGGGCGGTTCTCAGAATACGATCAATATTTTCCATAGCTGGTGCAGAATGCTGGGCGGTCAGATTTTTATGATCCTGATGAATGTATGGTGCCTGCGTATTTTTACATCTATGTTTGCGAATTTTATTTCAAATCCGCTTTCTCTGGAAGATGGCAACTTTCTGATCTGGTTTCTGTGTACGGTAGGTTTCCTGAAGGTATCCCAGAAAACAGATAATTTTATGCAGACGCTTGGTGTCAATGTGGGCAGGACAGGCAGTGCTATGCTTGGAGAAGCAGCCATTGCCATGAAAAGTATGGGGATGGCTGGCAAAAGCAGCAGTGGTGGGAGCAGTTCTGCTTCGGCGGGAACACATACACATTCCGGGAGTGAAACAGTTCTGCAAGGTGGTCTTGTGGGTGTGGTTGGCAGACAGTTCAATCAGAATGCGGTCAGCAATATCACGGGCAAAAGCGACAGCCTTGCTTCTAATATTGCAAGATCGGTTTACAATTCCTCAATTCAGAATGGCGGGGAATTTTCGACGAATGTGATCAGCACGGTTGCCAATGGGGATATTTCCCGTACAGGCTCGATCAAAGGAACGGATGCTGTACAGGCATTTCAGTCCTACATGGGTATGACACACACTGCGGCCAAAAAGAATGTATCTGAGAAGGAAAGATCGGTATATCAAGGGACAATGGGCGGTGCGTCTGAAGTTTCGATTGGAAAAAATCCGAGGGAAGCAGGCGGCACAGGTTTTTCATTTACATCCATGCAGAATAGCAGTACATCAGCAGAGCATACCATGGATTCCATGCATACATCGGCAGAACAGATTCTGGCAGAGTATCAGCAGAATATTGGAATGGAAAGCCAGAATGGTACACAGATACCGTATGAGATTGAAAAGAATGGTGCAGATACAACAGAAAAATATGGAAATTCAGAAAAAGTTTTTGGGAATGGTAGTGCGGAAATACCGTTTATACCTTCTGGTTCTGCATTTGAACAGGGACAGCAGGCTGCAGATACGCAGGTGGGATGGCAGAGTGGAAAAGCTGATTTTTATTCGTATCCTTCTGCAGATCCTGCGGCACAGTTCAGCCATATTGAAATCGGCGGAGGGCGGATCACAGGAACGGAAACATCGGAAGCATTGGGCGGAAGTAAGCAGTTTGCGATGTATTCCACAGAAAAATATTTGCCTCCTGCACAGGGCGATTATACAACTGTGACTGCGGCAGACGGTTCCAAGTGGTATCATCAGTATGCCCAGCCGACTGTGATAAAAGAGCCATATATGAAAGAGGATGGAAAAATTCAGTATAAAGAACATATTGAAAATAAATTACCGGAACCACCAAAGAGAAAGGACAGAATATAAGTGAATCACACACAGGAAGATCAGAAACAGGCAGTAAAGACTGCGGCGATTCTGCGTTATGGAATGACAGGAACGATTGCTGCGGCTGAACTGGTCTGGAGGCAGAAGCAGAATCTGGCAAAGGCAGCAGCAGGTTTTGGATTTTTATTGCTTCTTCCTGTATTGTTTTTGTCTATGCTGCCTTCGTTTATTTTTGGAAATCTTCAAATGACTGACGCATGGAATGATAACGCTGTTCTGATGCAGAACATACAGCGGTATCAGGCTGCGGTATGGTCTGCGATAGAGGAAGCACACGATGATCTGCTGCAGGAATTGCAGGAAATGGCAGATGACGGAGAGGAAATCACGATTATTGATGATTTCAGCCATACCTTCGTCAATACAATGTTGATCCTGAGCCAGTATTCTGTAGCAAAAGGGACGGATACCTTTACTCCAGATGACATCAAAGCAGTTATCGAAGCTCATAGCGATGTACTGTTTACCCTTTTTAATCCCTCCATAAATACATATACCGTCCAGTATATCGGAGATGAAGCTTTCGCAGACCATATATTTCATTTAACAGAAGAACAGAAACTGTTGGCACAGCTGTATGCTTCCAATCTGGAACTGTTCCTGCATGGAAGCCATTTCGGAAGTGTGTCGGCACAGGTCAGTCAGGATGTTTTACAATATAGTGTACTTGTAGAAAAACATGCTCAAAAGTATGGGATTCCCCATTTTGTTGATGTAATAAATGCCGTGATGATGGCAGAAAGCGGCGGCAGGATACCTGATGTGATGCAGGCAAGTGAATGTCCGTATAACACGAAGTATCCAAAAGAGCCAAATGGGATTACAGATCCCGAATATTCCATAGATGCAGGGGTACATTATCTGGCAGACTGCCTGAATGGTGCAGGCTGTACTTCTCCAAGTCAGAAAGCAGAATTGAGCCTTGCACTGCAGGGATATAACTATGGGAATGGATATATTCCTTGGGCATTGGAACGAGATGGAGGGTACACAGAAGCAAATGCATTGGAATTTTCACGCATGATGCAGCAAAAACTGGGATGGAATGGCTATGGCAATCCGAAATATGTCAGTGCGGTGCTTCAGTATCTGATTTTCTCCGGAAATGGTACTTGGGGATCACCCTTTATCGGAAAGAACTGGAACAGTGCGGTTTCTTCAGAATTTGGCTGGAGAATTGATCCGCTGAATGGCAGCAAAGCCTTCCATGAAGGGATAGATATTGCGTATCCAACCGGGACAGAGATCCATGCCGTTTCCGGCGGGGTTGTTACGTCGGTTGTTTTCTCTGAAACGGGGTATGGGCATCATGTTCGAGTGGATTGCGGCGATGGCGTTACCGTGCTGTATGCCCATTGCAGTGATATTTTTGTGACGAAAGGGCAGAGTATTGCTGCTGGACAGGTAATCGCAGAAGTTGGAGCAACTGGTCGGGTGACAGGGGCACATCTGCATCTGGGTGTGCTGGTCAATGGTGAGGAAGTTGATCCGAGGGGGTATATCGGCAGATAAAAGATATTTCCTTTGCAAAAAAAATCAGATATAATGAATTCAAGGATTTGTGAAAGAAATGCCTGTTTGAAAGGGATGATGATATGAGTGATTTGATACCTTGTGGCGAACAATTTGAAAAGGTTGTTCATATTATTGAGTCTGCAAAAGAGCGTGCGTATCGTAAAGTGAACGAAGAATTGATTTTAATGTATCGTGAGATAGGAGAATACATTAGCATACAGTCTGAAAATGCGGAATATGGAGATGCCTTTGTGCAGAAGCTTGCGGACTTCTTTGCGGAAAATTATCCTGAATTAAAAGGATTTAACCGTCGTGGACTCTATAGAATGAAGCAATTTTATGAGCTTTACAAGGACAATGAAAAAGTGTCAACAGTGTTGACACAATTGAGCTGGTCTAACCATTTGAAGATAATGTCAGCGTGTAAAACGATGGAAGAACGCATATTTTACATGCATATGTGCGTAAAAGAGCGGTATAGTGCGAGAGAATTATCCAGACAGATTGACAGTGGCTATTATGAAAGATATATGTTATCGAAAAAGCCGCTGACACCTGCCATTGAAGAATCTAAAAAAGCAACGGGAAATGTTTTCTTAGATCAGTATGTGCTTGATTTTCTTGATGTGCCGGATATGGTTTCAGAGCGTGATCTGCAGAAGTCTATCATACGAAATCTGAAAGATTTTATCCTGGAAATTGGTAAAGACTTTACTTTTATCGGAGAGGAATATCGTATACAGGTAGGAAAGCATGATTATTATATTGATCTGTTGTTTTATCATAGAGGACTTTCATGCCTTGTAGCATTTGAATTGAAGATCGGAGAATTCAAGCCGGAATATGTTGGTAAAATAAATCTGTACCTTGAAGCGCTTGACCGTGAAGTGAAAAAGGAAAATGAAAATCCCAGTGTTGGGGTCATTCTCTGTGCAAGCAAGGATGATGAAGTTGTAGAGTTTGCACTTAGTCGCAGTTTATCCCCCACAATGGTTTCTGAATATAATCTGAAACTAATTGATAAGAGGCTATTGCAGAAAAAACTAAAGGAATATATAGAATTGGCAGAAGGGGATTCAAGTGAGAGTTAAGAGGTGATTTGCACTGATTTTTGTGACAAAGGGAACCGTTGCTGGACAGATTATTACAGCGGTTGGAGCAACTGGTAAAATGACAGGGGCACATTTGTATCTGATGCTGTTAGTCAATGAGAAGAAAGTAGAACAAAGGAAGTATATTTTAAAGAAAGCACCCACTGAGGGTGCTTTTGATTGTATTGTGCGCTTTAGCACGAAACAACCACCAGCTCTGCTGGTGGAATAAAAATGCTTCTAGCAGAAAAAACCTCCTTTGATATAATGAAAGTGGTTCCCCAACCGCAATCGTAATCAAAGGAGGTTTTATTTATGAGTGACATTAAAAGTTTAGCACATTCCAAATGGAGATGCAAATACCACATTGTATTTGCGCCTAAATACAGAAGAATGGAAGTGTATGGAAAATTAAAGGCAGATATTGGAGCAATCCTGAGAAAATTGTGTGAACAAAAGGGTGTAGAAATTATTGAAGCGCAAGCGTGTCCAGATCATATCCATATGCTGGTTGAAATTCCGCCGAGTTTGAGTGTATCTCAATTTGTAGGATTTTTGAAAGGTAAAAGCGCATTGATGATTTTCGATAGACACGCAAATTTGAAATACAAATATGGAAATCGTCATTTTTGGTGTAGAGGGTATTATGTAGATACAGTAGGCAGAAATGAAGGTGCAATAAAAGAATATATCAAAAATCAGTTGCAGGAAGATATTATAGCAGATCAGATTTCGCTCAAAGAATACATTGACCCGTTCACGGGTGCTAAGACAAAATAAGGCATAAAAAAGACAGCCGCTTAAGCGGCTGTCCGTAATAGTAATGCGGTTGGCGGAACTATTCGATGCGTCTTAAGACGCTGTGCCAGTATTACGCCCTTCTAGGGCGGTGCAAACCACTAGTTTAACTAGTGGTTTTGATTATGGTGGTATGGAAAGGGTAGCAACGGCATACCACCAATTTTATAAACACTAAATCTTAAACTTCAAAACTGCTAGCATTAGTTTTGAACGCAAACGATCATATATATCTCTATCAACACCATAATAGAGATTCCCTCTATCATCTCGGAATCTTCGGATAGATAAAGAAACCATATAGCTTTCATAATGATGCAAAACATAATCCATAGCTTCAAAGTCTCCTTGGGTTGCCGCTACAATCACCAGATACGGAAGCAAACCTGTGTCATCTTTCTTTTCTGTTTCAACTGTTCGTTTCATAAATGCATTCTCCCTAAAACTATTTTCAACAACTCAAATGCGCTCTTACGCCGATATTGAATCGTACTTCTTGAAACATTGCGGATCTTTGCAATCTCTGCATCATTCATACTGGTGCTAGAATGAATATAGTACAAAATAAAATGAGACATTCCCTCAAAATAATG
>CALASU010000055.1 GCA_937888765.1 uncultured Clostridia bacterium
TGGTGTCCATGGGTGCATCCTTGTCGGCAAACGAGAAGCAAACGAGCGCAAATATACCAATGTTGAGAATCATCTTCTCGCAGTCACCCAGCATGAAGGTGTCATTGACAGCGATATATTCCTTTACTGTCAGGAGAAGCTTTCTCAGAATAAGCAGATCAAAAACACCTTCAAAGGGAAACATACGTGGCTGACAGGTATGGTAAAATGTGCCCACTGCGGCTATGCTTGTTGTATCCGTGTCAGTTCCACAGTAAAAGACGGACGTGTGCCCTATATGGTCTGTTCCGGTCGCTACCTTTATCACTCCTGTGACGAATCCAAAGGACATAGAGCCAGCTTTATTGAAGAACAAGTGGCAGCCCAGATGATCGAGCGCATCGCCGACTTCAACCTGCGAAAAAAGAAAAAAGAGCGTCCTGTCAATAAAGAGCTGCAGAAAAAGATCCTCGACCTTGATGCAAAAATTGAAAATCTCATAATGTCCCTGGAAGATGCTTCTGCCATTTCCATCTCCTATATCAATCAGCGTATCGAAACCCTGCACCAGCAGAAACAACAGCTGCTGCAGGAATCTGCTGAAGCTCTGAACAGTTCCTTTGACCTCTCCACTCTTCCTCAGATTACTCTCGAAGATTGGAAGAATATGGACTTTGAAGATAAGAAAAGTATCGCCCGTCACCTGATCGACACAGTAAACGTCAGCAAAGACGGCGTTACTGTGAAATTCAAATTTGAATAATAAAAATAAGCCGAAAACCTTTATTTTCAGGCTTTCGGCTTATTTTTCTTTTTGTAGCTAATGGTGACAGCCTCGACTGGAAGGAACATGGTGCAGAGGCGGAAATCAATCAGGTATTAAATCACAAACATCTTGGAAACGGCTCTATCATTCTTTTTCACAATGATGCAAAATACACGCCGCAGGTATTGGATACAATTTTAAAAGGACTGAAAAACAAGGGTTTTGAACTCGTCCCTATCTCTGAACTGATCTATCGAGATCACTATGAAATTGATCACGAAGGAAGACAGATTTTGAAAACAGAATAATCCTTATCATAATAAAAGAGGTTATCCCACGAAAAGGCAAGGGTTTAACCTCTTTTTATTCTTTCAATGCAAAGCCGCTTTCTCAAAATAGCTTCCTACTTTTCTTCAGCAATAAAATGTATATGCTTCATTGATCCGAAAAGCCCCCTCTGCAACACACTTCGCCACATCTGCATATCAACTGAATTCTCTATATTTTGCATTACTTATATTCCCCTACATAAATCAGATCCTCAATATAGCTTCTGTCTTCTGTTAAGATAGGCATAGCGTAATCAATAAACCATTTTCCTTCTGCATTTTTTCGGCAGGCCGTACCGCGTTTGCAGGAAACAGAGAATTCACTCCAGTTTACGCCTTTTTCCGTAAACATCTTGTTCTGCAGTTCCTTATTGGAAATGCCCAGCAGTTCTTTCTGACTGTATAAAGACTGCGCTGCCATCTGCACACTGTTCCTTTCCGCATCTTTCTGTCTCCAGATCAGATTATTGCAGACATCTTCCTTAGGTATATTAAATGCACGGCAATCAAAATTCGCTGTAAATACTTTCTTTTTATAGATACTGAGATCTGCGTCTTTGTCGGCTTTTTTACAATTCTCCAGAACATGGATATAAAACTGATTGAAAAAACGAGCTGCCATGGAAGCCCCTACACTTACTATTTTTTCCAGACGATTATCAAACCAGGCGGCGGTTTCCAGTGTGCTGTAGTCTACCAGAATCAATGTAATTTCATCACTCTGTGTATATCCCAATACGGCTCCATGGATTTCCTTACAAAGTGTTTCCATTGTCAGCTGCATGGATTTCATGAAAATTTCGTCAAACGGTTTCTGAAAACCCTTCGTAAAGCTATGCCCGTGACACATGTCAAATCGTAAAATAACAGGCATACGTCGGATCAGTTTTATATCTGTAACCGCTTCGTATCGTTTCATACGCGCACCAAGCAAATCTTTTGTCATAAAAATCCCCCTTTTCTGTTTTGTAATTTCAAAACAATTGATCAGATATGTATACTTTTCTATGTTTTTATTATAAAAAAAACAGATGCCCAATTGCTTCCCAAAAAATACGAATTTTTTATGGAGTAATACAAGCATCTGTCATTTTCCACAGAAAATATCGGTTTGAAATAAAAATCCGTCAGCATTTCTGAAAGGATATTCTTGCAAGCCGCTTCTGCTTTCGATACAATATGGAGGATATCTGTTTTATGATAAATAAAAGGAGGAATTTCTTTGAAAATACTGGTAGATGCCGATGCCTGTCCTGTAAAGGAGCTAATCATCAGCTGTGCCAAAAAGCACGGACTGGAAGTGATTTTTGTATGCGATGTGGCACATATGCTTTTTTATGATGAGCCTTTTATCACAACTGTAACGGTAGATCAGGGAGCAGATAATGCCGATCTTGCCATTGCCAACCGCACACAAGCGGGAGATCTCTGTGTCACGCAGGATTACGGTCTGGCGAGCCTGCTTCTGGCAAAAAAAGCCACTGTACTGCATCATAACGGCTTTTTCTATACCAACGAAAACATAGATCGTATGCTGTTTGAGCGTCATATTGCAAGAGAAAGCCGCCGACAGAAAAAATCCCGCGGCGGCCATGTACGCAAGCGCACAAAAGAAGATGATGAAAACTTTATTGCTGCATTAGAACGGGCAATTGCACGAAACAGGATCAGCGGCTGATACGGGCAATCCCTTCTTCAATCGCCACATCGGCAACTGCCTTTGCAACAGCGTCCGCAACAGATTTATCCAATGCAGAGGGAATGATATTTTCCGCAGACAGTTCTGCTTCGGGAATCAGCTCCGCAATGGCATAAGCTGCCCGCTGTTTCATGCTTTCCGTGATTTCTTTCGCACGAACTGCCAATGCCCCTTTGAAAATACCGGGAAAAATCAGCACATTATTGATCTGATTCGGGAAATCGGAGCGGCCTGTGCCAACAACAGCCGCACCGCCCGCCTTTGCTTCCTCTGGCATAATTTCGGGCGTAGGATTTGCCATTGCAAATACAATGCCATTATTCATGGTAGAAACCATTTCTTTTGTAACCATATTGGGTCTGGATACACCAACAAAGGCATCCGCCCCTTTTAAAGCATCTGCAAGCAAACCTTTTTCTTTGTGCAGGTTACTGATATGGGAAATTTCTTCCTGTCCTGCATTCAGACCTTCGTCGCCCTCACA
>CALASU010000056.1 GCA_937888765.1 uncultured Clostridia bacterium
GCAGTAGGACTGTCGCAGGGAGATAATCTGTTTTTTTTCAGCAAACTGCGTGCGGCATCTATACTGAAAAAAGATCCTTATATTGAGGATGTACAATTTTCCATGCAGCTGCCGGATACGATGCTGATACAGGTAAAGGAAAGAAAGGTAAGGGGATATGTGCCGTATCTTGGTACATATCTTTACATAGACGAAGCGGGGCGTGTACTGGATGTACAGGAAGCCTGCCATGATCCTGCACCTATGGTAAAGGGACTGGTATTTGACAGCTTTACAAAAGGGGAAATCATTCCGGTAGAGAACCCCGATGCATTGGATGTTATGCTGCGTGTGTCGCAGATGATGCATAAATATGAACTGCTGGATATTGCTATGCAGATTGACGTTTCTGATCCGAAGGATGTATATGCAGACGTCAATCAGGTACAGTTTCGTTTAGGGGAGATGGATAACAGCGATCAGAAGATTCGTGTGATGGTAGAGGTTGTAAAGACGATTCCCAAAGAGGACAGAGGTACCATGGATCTGCGGGATCTGACAAAGCCTATGATTTTCCAATATCTGACCTGAACAGAGAAAATGAGGGACGAAAATGAGAAAACATCATTATTCGATTGCACTGACGACCATGTGCGTTTTTTTGGGCGTAATCATCGGGATACAGTTCAATACGGTAAAAAAACAAAGGATAACAACAGAAAATCAGCGTCTTTCTGAAGCAACGCTTGCGTTGAAGCAGGTACAGACAGAGCGGGATGCTCTGCTGGAACAGAACGCGGCACTGGAACAGACGATCAAACAATATCAGGATGGAAGCTATGGCGGGCAGGAACTGGATCAGCTGCGTATTTTTGCAGGGCTGACGAGTGTATCCGGCAGTGGTGTGAAGGTAATTATGAATGACAGCAGTACCAAAAACGGCGGCGACAGCAATGCCTATCTGGTACATGCCGAAGACCTGCTGGCAGTGGTAAATGAACTGAATGCGGCGGGTGCAGAAGCGGTTTCGATCAATGGACAGCGATATGTGGGCAAAAGTGCCATCAACTGTGCGGGGTCTATTGTGATGGTAAACGGCGTGCGGGTGGCGGCACCGTTTGAACTGCTTGCTGTTGGGGAAGCAGATGTGATGCAGGCGGCATTGTATTTTCCCGGCGGCGTGGTGGACAACCTTGCGCCATGGGGAATTGAAGTGAGTGTAAGCAAGGAAAGTATGCTGACAGTACCTGCATATACACAGACGGCATTGTTTAAGCAGGACCAACAGGAAAGTGCAGAGCCAACGGGAGAAATGGCGGAAGAAAATTCTGAACAGGCAGAACTTTCTGATTTGCCCGAGGAAGAAGAAATCTGGGAAGAGGAATCTGAACAATCTGAACAGACAGAAGAAATTCAGGCAGAGGAGGCGGTAGGATGATTATAGCAATGATTGGATTATTTATCGGCATTGCCGTCGGTACATTCAGCGGACTGACATTCCCTGCGGGCTATTCTGCTTATGTTGCTATGGGAATATTGGCGTGTATGGATTCCGTTCTGGGTGGAGCATATGCAAATTTATTGAAACACTTTGAATGGAAAGTATTTGCCACAGGATTTTTCTTCAATGGGATTCTGGCGATGGCACTGATTTTTCTTGGAAATCAGCTCAGTATTGACCTTTCCATTGCGGCAGTTGTGGTATATGGTTCAAGGATTTTCAATAATTTTACACAAATTCGCAGATTTTGGTTGAACAAAGAGCAAAAAGAGATTATGATAGAAACAGACTGAAAAAAATGGAAAAAGAATGAGAAAAATGTAAAAAACATTTTAAAAATTTTTCAAAGAAAATTTTTTTTTGTGTGGTAATCAAATTCTTTTTGATGTATAATATAGGTTGATAAATTGACAGAAATGTAAGGTAGGAGGAGATAATTGTGATTGGAATCGATATCCCTAACAATATGGCACAGATAAAAGTAATCGGCGTTGGCGGCGGCGGCAACAACGCTGTTGACAGAATGATAGAAGACGATTTGGGCGGCGTGGAATTTATTTCTGTAAATACAGATGCACAGGCTCTGGCAAAATCCAAATCTTCCATGAAAATTCAGATTGGTGAAAAACTGACAAAAGGTCTGGGCGCAGGCGGTAACCCCGATATCGGTGAAAAATCCGTAGATGAAACAAAGGA
>CALASU010000057.1 GCA_937888765.1 uncultured Clostridia bacterium
AAAAAAGCATCTGTTTAACTTGTCAATTCATCAAAAACAGCTTATTGTTTCCAGACAATAAGCTGTTTTCTTTTTCTGCGTACTTGCAATCCACTCCTTTTTCTCCAAAAAGAAGTCAAAAAATCCACCGCCTTTTCCGACGATTTTTCTGATTCTTTTTCGTTTCGACAGACACCCTTCGACGGTGTTTGACACCGGAAATATTCCCCTGTGCAAAGATTGTAAACTCTTGCATTTTCTGCATAAATTCCCGTCTTTTTTGTCTGACGAATCGTACTTGTCGGGGCTTTTTTTCTATACTATAATCAACCCAAAAGCAAGGATTTTCCGCATAATCATTCAATCAACTACACTGGGAGGGATCAAATTGAATCAAAATAAAATAAAAGTACTGCTGGCTGACGATAATAAGGATTTTTGCGACATCATCGTCAACCATTTGCATAAATACGAAGATATTACCGTTGTCGCAGTTGCTATGGACGGCATTGATGCCATGAACAAGATTCGGGATACGCACCCCGATATTGCTATCATCGACGGCATCATGCCCCGTCTGGACGGTCTTGGCGTCTTAGAACGTCTGCAAAAAGTAGCTGAAGCCGAACGCCCCATGACCATCATTCTTTCTGCACTCAGTCAGGATAAGGTCGTACAGAAAGCATTGGATCTCGGTGCTGCCTATTACATGGTAAAGCCCTTTGATCTCGATGCACTGACACAGCGCATCAGACAGCTCATGCAGGAACAGCGTCCGCTGGTCAAAACAGGCGGTACGGCACAGAATCCCGCAACTCTCGCCGCTTATGATCTTGAAACAAAAGTAACCAATATCCTGCATGAAATCGGCGTACCCGCCCATATCCGCGGATATCACTATATGCGGGAAGCGATCATCATGAGCGTCAACGATATGGATGTACTGAACTATATCACAAAGGAACTGTACCCCTCTATCGCCAAAAAATGCAATACCACGCCTAGCCGTGTAGAGCGTGCCATCCGCCACGCCATCGAAGTCGCATGGAACCGCGGCAAGGTCGATGCCATCGATGCGCTCTTCGGCTATACCGTCAATAACCATAAGGGCAAACCAACAAATTCTGAGTTCATTGCCCTCATCGCTGACCGCCTTCGGCTGGAACAGAAAGCAATCTGATCGTTGCTCACCTCGCTGTCATAGCGTTCATACTCACCCCCATAAAAAAAGGAATCGTTCTGTTTTGCAGAACGGTTCCTTTTTATTTTTTCTTACTTCTTCTCCAATTCCAAAACGTAAACAGCAACACGGCAATCCCCATAACATTACTGAGATTCCCATGTGTATCTCCACCCTTTGCACCGATATAAAATACCACCAGCACAAGCAGAAGCAGTCCATATCGCAGAATCAGAAATAAATTATTTTTATCCATTTCTCTTTTCCTTTACTGCAATGCTTCCATTGCCGCAAAAAACATATCATAGGGATCATCCCAGCCGTCCAAGGGCTGCACAGCACTGCCATTACAGCTGCGGAACAGATTACAGAAAAATTCTTCTCCCTCTGCAAACAGTCCGCCAACTGTCAGCAGAAAGCCCTCAGCTGTGCAAAGCTCACACAATGCCAGTGCGGGATCCTTTGCTTCCTTTGTCGCCCAGATGCGTTTTCTCAGTTCCAAGTCTTTTTCCGCCAGCTGTAACAGGCGATATAGTTGTTCGTTCATATCAATTCCCCCTTGTCTTTCTTTTCATACATATCCAAAGTATAGCACGAAAGAAAGCCCGTGAAAATCTTTTTATACAAAAATTCCTGTCACAAAATTTACAAGCACACAAAGTAAAGCCCCTGCCAAAGTTGGCAGTATAAACGCCATCCCTGTCCAGAAAAAGCTTCCCGTTTCCTTTCGTATTGTCAGCAATGTAGTCGCACAGGGAAAGTGGTTCAACGAAAACAGAATCACACAGATCGCTGTCACCCATGTCCAACCATTTTCTTCCAGAATCACCCCCGCCTGCGAAATCCCTTCCGCTTCTACAAGCATCCCGCTCTGGCTGTAAATCATCAGTATGATCGGCAAAACGATTTCATTTGCGGGAATCCCCAGTAAAAATGCCGCCAGAATTACCCCAGAAAGCCCCATCGTTTCCCCCAAAGGCTCTAACAGCATCGTCAGACCGTACAGAAGCGTATGCCCGCCAAGTTCAAGCCTTTGACTGAGCCAGATCACAACACCCGCAGGAATCGCCACAGTAACCGCTCGCCCCAATACAAAAATCGTCCTGTCCAATACACTCCGTACAATAACATCTCCAATCTTTGGACGGCGATACGGCGGCAGTTCCAGTACAAAAGAGGACGGGATTCCTCTCAGCAGGGTTTTGCTCAATAAAAAAGAAATGCCAAGCGTCATTCCCACCGCAAACAAAATCAGCAAAAACACGATCCCACCTGCCGCAAGCGGGCTTTCTTTTGCAAAAAAATACCCAGCAAGTAAAATCAGCGTTGGAAACCGCCCATTGCACGGCACAAGGGTATTCGTCAGAATGGCAATCAGCCGTTCCCTTGGCGATTGTATGATGCGGCACGCCGTTACCCCTGCCGCATTACACCCAAAGCCCATGCACATTCGTAGTGCAATTTAGGATCTTTTTACTATTGTGGGACGCTGTCCCACGCCCTGCAAGGGGGATAATCCCCCTTGCCCCCTATACACAAAAGCATTCGCTTTTGCCAAATCACTCCAATTTGCCCGCCGAAGGCAAATAAAGTTTCGGTAGGCAGCGGGAAAGATGTCCCGCCCGCCGTAAGCAGCTTTGCGAAGCAAAGTACTGACAAGCCTTTTCAAAGGCTTGCATTGACCGTGAAATTTCAACTTTCTACACTTATGACAGATGCAGCAGACATATATCATTTCGTCATGTCTACTTCTATCATATTTTTATAGTGATCAAATGTTACAAATACACGACCATTCAAATAATCAAAGACAATTTTATTGTTGTGAGGTTTCTTTTCCCCTCCAAACGGTATCCCACTATATTCAAGTAAAAACTTTCCGCTATTCATAATTTCTGTATCAATTAATTGGGGATCTCTTATTTTTTCATGACCCTTAGTATATATGGCAGTATTTATTGCATGATTATGGTACGCTTGAGTCTCCTCCGTCCAAATAATTCCACTTTTTTCATCTATTTTACCTTTTTTATCGTTCTTATTTTTTGTTATTTCATCTCCTGGGATTACTACCTCTGGTTTTCCTATTATTTTATTCTTATTAATACCAGTAAATCGATTACCAGGGTTTGAGTCCGTATGAATACATCTTATCGCGCCGGGATTATCAGAAGTATCGACTTTACATTCTTTCTGTTCTTCTGTACGTCGATCCATTACTTTTCCATATGACCAATTTGTTCGTAAATCTACGATTAACTGAATAAGACCAGGTAATTCCTTGAAAATTTTCTTAAATTCTGAAAAATTGATTTTGGGCATCAGATTGTGTTTATTTTCCTTATTCATTGGTATTTCTTTTGAGTCGAAAATATTTGATACACTTGTTTCAACTGTATTTCTTACTTCTGATGCGCAATATAATTCCTCGTTTTCCCTATCCAAATACGTTTGTCTATAAGTATCTTCCCCGTCCTTTTCAAATTTAATTATTGCTCGGCTAAGTTTATTTAATGCTCTAGTAGATGGTGTTTTATTCTTTAAGTTCACTATTCTTTTCGTTAAAGTATTTGCTCTGTCTGAAATCTTACTATTATTTATATTTATAGGATTATTTACAATCCTATAAAATATCCTATTTTCCGGCAAAATAAACTGCTCAAAATAGTTTTTGCGTATTGCTTCTATATTACTTTCACCATTTCTCTCCATTCTTTGTCGATATTCCTCAAAAGAAACCATAAGTTTCGGCTGTATCACAGCAGTACTTTCGGTTGACTCAGAAGAAGCAGAGATACATCCTTGATCTGCTTCCGCCTCCAAAACAGGATCAATATTGACCTCCTGCCCCGCAATGGTACAATTCGGCTGTACGCTCCCCATCTTTTGCTGAATCACATGACCCACTTCATGCTCCAAATGCTTCTCCTGCCCCGAACCGATAAATATATCCGTACCTTTTGTATATGCCAAAGCTCCGATTTCTGCCGGTTTATCCGAGTTATAATGTATCTGCACATCATCGAGCGGCAAGCCGGATTTATGTTCAAATTTTTCCCGTAAATAATTCGGTAAAGTGGAAAAGGACGATATATGCGAGGATTTCTCACCTTCCTCCACTTTCCCGCCAAATCTCTCCTTAAATTCAGATAAAAATGAACCTGCCGAAGACTTTGGCATACACTGAATCGTTCCTTCTGTACTTTTTCTGCATAATGGCGCTGGTCTGCTTTCCGTCACTTGCTCTTTATGTTGAGGGTAATAAATCCTATATAAATCATGTTCATTACTTTGATGCTTTAGTGCAGGCTCCATATATTTACGCATGAGTGTCACCTCGGTATAAAATCATAAAATACCTTGAACTTTTGAAAGAAAGTCCAGCTAATAAATGTCAATAGATAAATGAAAAAAGTTTTATCTCTAAAAA
>CALASU010000058.1 GCA_937888765.1 uncultured Clostridia bacterium
AGCTCTTTTTGCTATGTCTGCCAAATACCTGCATGGTTTTTTCATCGAATTCGTAGTAATCATCATCCAGATTTGCAAGCGCAATCATACCCTCTACCGTATTGGGCAATTCTACATAAATTCCCCAGTTGGTTACACCAGAAATAATACCTTCATACACTTCACCGATTTTATCCGCCATGAATTCCACTTTTTTCAGATCATCTGTATCCCGTTCTGCATCATCGGCAATGCGTTCCCTCTTAGAGCAGTGCTTTGCCATGTCCGGCATTTTCTGGCGATATTTCATAGATGTCTTTTCATCCAGCTCCCCGTGCAGCATCTTTTTAATCATACGGTGGATTTCCAGATCCGGGTATCTGCGGATGGGAGAAGTAAAATGGCAGTAATATTTTGCTGCCAGACCAAAATGTCCTGTATTATCTGCTGTATAGCGTGCCTGCATCATACTGCGCAGTACCATTCGGGTGATAATTCTTTCTTCATCAGAGCCTTCTGCCGCCTGCAGTACCTTCTGCACTTCTCTGGGGTGGATTTCGCCGTCTTTTTTGCGCAGATGATAGCCGAAGCCACGCAAAAACTGTTCCATTTTTTCCAGTTTTTCCTCATCGGGTTCCTGATGACTGCGGTACAGGAAAGGCATTTCCTGCCAGAAGGAATTTTCCGCTACGGTTTCGTTACAAACCAGCATAAATTCCTCAATCATATTTGTAGAAATACTTCTTTCATAGGGCTTAATATCCACAGGTTTTCCGTTTTCATCCAGAATGATTTTAGATTCGGGCAGGTCAAAGTTCACAGAACCGCGTTTCTTTCTCTTTTCGCCCAGAATCTGACGCAGTTCTTCCATCTGCTCCAGCATCGGCAGGATTTCCTGATACTCTTCCAGCAAAGCGGGAGTACCATCTTCCAGAATTTCTCTTACAGCTGTATATGTCATACGATAATTGGAATAGATCACAGATTCTGTAATGCAGTGGCTCAGCACTTCGCCCTTTCTGTCGATTTCCATGATACAGCTCAGAGCCAGTCTGTCCACATGAGGGTTTAAGGAACAGATGCCGTTACTCAGCTTATGCGGCAGCATAGGAATCACGCGGTCTACCAGATACACGCTTGTCCCCCTTGCATAGGCTTCTTTATCCAGTTCTGTATATTCCTGCACATAGTGCGAAACATCTGCAATATGCACACCCAGTTCAAAATGTCCGTTTTCCAGTTTTCTCAGGGAAATGGCATCGTCCAGATCTTTTGCATCCTCACCGTCAATGGTAATCGTCAGCAAGTCACGCAGATCTTCACGGTTTGCTTTATCTTTCTCAGATACCTCTGTCCCGATGGCTTCAATTTCTTTATATACTTCCTCGGGAAATTCCACATCCAGTTCATATCTGCGAATGACAGAAAGAATATCCACCCCGGGATCATTCACATGCCCCAGAATTTCTACGACACGCCCTTCGGGATTGCGTCTGTCCTCGCCATAATCTGTAATCTCTACAACAACCTTATGCCCTGTCACAGCACCCTTTGTATTTTCTCTGGAAATAAAAATATCCTTGGCGATCTTTTTATCATCTGCCACTACAAAGCCATAGCCGCCCTTTTTGCCCGCTTCAAACAAACCTACCAGACGCTGCTGTCCTCTTTCCAGAATTTTAATAATCACGCCGTCTGCCTTTTTCCCTCTGCCTGCGGGATGCAGAATCTTATACAGTACCTTATCCTTCTGCATTGCACCCGCTGTTTCACTTGCAGGAATGAAAATATCCTCGCCGCCTTCATCAGGAGTAACAAAGCCAAACCCTCTGGCATGACCGATAAAAGAGCCTGTTGCCATCTGCAGTTCTTTCGGGGATACCAGCTTGCCTTTTTTTGTTTCAAAAATACGCCCTTCGTCCAGAAGTTCTGCAATCAGCAATTCAAATGCTTCTCTGTCCTCTGCCGGCACAGAAAGAACCGTCCGCAGTTCCTTTCGTTTTAAAGGGATATAGTTTTCACTTTCAATATACGCTTGTATGCGTTCTTTTCTTTGCTGTAAGATATCAATTTCTTCCATTGTATTCTCCTTTTTATTCTCCTTTTTTCCTTTTAGGCTACCCAAGCTTTTTTATTTTATCAAAATTATAAAAAAAGGGATGCCCCAACAATGTATGGACATCCCGATGTTTCTTAACCAACCAGATTGATGATAAATGCAATAATCATAAACAGCGCGCCGCCGATTTTTGTATATTTTTCCAGTGCGCCTTCCATAGAATTGCTTTTGTTTTTGCTCCAGTAAGTATCGCTGTTGCTTGTACCGCTTACTGCACCCAGACCGGCAGAACGCTTGGACTGAAGCAGAATAATTACAGACAACAAAATAGAAATAACCATCAGAATACCTGTTAAAACCATACCGATTGTAGACATATAAAAACCTCCTGTATTTGCACGCCGTCTGTGCGGGTGTTCATTTCTCACTTTTCAAAAAGGAAACCCCTTTTCTCCGATTTTAATATTGTATCACACTCTGAACAGAGCCGCAACCTTTTTTTCAAAAACCAACTTTATTCTGCAGGAAAAAAGACTTCCTTTCGGAAGTCTATCTCTTGTTCAGGGAATCAGCAGTGTCTGTCCTTCAAAGATCATATCCGCATTTTGCAAGCTGTTTGCTTCCATGATTTTTTTGATCCCGCTGCTTGTCCCATAAAATTTTGTGCTGATATAGCCAAGGCTATCGCCGCTTTCCACACAGTAGGTTTTCTGTGCTTTTTCGGTTTTCTTTTCCTCCCGTTCCGCTTTCTTTGCTTTTTCTGCCGCTTCTGCCTGTGCAATCAGTTTTTTCTGTTCCTCCTGCATTGCCTGTTCCACCTGTTCTGCCTGCTGTACAGCAAATACGCTCTGTACCCTTACATCTTCAAAGCCCTCTGCCAAGGCTTCGTAAGAAGTCTGCATTGCCACAAGCTCCGTTTCAAGTGTCCTCAAACGATTCAGACTGCTCATCATGGCAAATCCCATACAGATGCACACCACACATAACACTGCACTGACCGCCGCCAATGTGGCATAATGCTCCTTCTTTGCCTGCTTTGCCACTTTTTCCCGCCTTTGCAGTACGCGCCGAATTTCCTTCGCCGCATCCAATCGCTCTGCCTGAGAAGGCTTTCTGCGCCGTCTGCCTGTCGTCTGTTCCGTTTGTTCCTCCGTCCGCTTCTGTTCTTCCTTCTGCAGCTCAGCGGCTGTTTCTCTTGGACGAATCAAGCTGTTTTCCAGCATATATTCCTGCATTTCTTTATTTTTATCATAATAGATAAAATAACCTCTTGCAGGCTGTAAATGCTTCCGTTCAGGGTGATAAATATAAAACGCATCCAGTTTGTCTATGCTGTCCAATACAAACAGCACCTGCCATTTTTCTTTAAAATACTCCTTGTGAAAGCTTTCATCTCTGGACATCAGAAACGAGCCAAATCCTGGCTGACAATGTACCCAGCCAACGACACTCATGCCTTCAAAATACTTCTGCATCTGTCCGCCGATGTATTCCCATGTATCCTCGGTAAAGCATTCCACGCCATTGACCTGTGTACTCCCCTTGCCCTGAACAGCGCCGGAAATCACAATCACTTCCTGCCCGTCAACCACACTGTGCCGCCCGATCAATGCCGCCAGTTTTTCCGTGTTACCGCCGCTTCTGGCATATTGATACAGATATGTATACACATAGTCTTCCATATAAATCTTCACATATGGCTCAATACTGCCAATCTGCTTCGTCTTTGCAGGAATAAAAAAGGTTTTCTCTCTTGCATGATCGTAAAGATTATCATCACCATCAAAATAGTACTGCATTCTGTAGCCTCCTTCTTTCTCTATTGTACGATCTTATCGCCCCTTTCTTGGCTATCACTATACCATTCTGTCTTCAAAAAACCTGTCAAACGCTGTCACAGATTCCTGCATTTTATCTGCAATAGAGCCTTTTTTTCTGCAGCTTTATCTGAAATTCTCAATAAAAAAACGGCATCTGCGCCGTTTCAGAAAAGAAAAATCCGACATTTCTTCCATTTTCAGAAAGAACAAAAGAAAAGGCGGCATTTCTGCCGCCTTTATTTTCGTGGGTAAACTTACGATATTGGTTTTGAAATGAATTATTTATCCAGCTGAGGAGCTTCGTCATCCATCCATTTCATCAGACCGCCCCATTCAGCGTTGCTATCCCAAACATATTTCTTTGTTTCGGATGCGATTACGCCGCTCAGACCCAGCAGAGCTACCAGGTTGGGGATGATCATACATGCATTCAGCATATCCGCTACGTTCCATACTACTTCCAGAGCAGCTACACAACCAACGAATACTACCAGTGTCCATGCCAGACGGTAAGGTTTCAGAGCTTTTACGCCTACCAGGTAAACCCATGCTTTTTCGCCGTATACGTTCCAGCCCAGGATTGTGGACCATGCGAATGTGATCAGACCGAATGTCAGAACTGCGGGACCAACTACAGGGATTGCAGCAAATGCCTGTGTTGTCAGGTTAGCACCTACCAGACCTTCCATACCAGCGGGGTCTTTGATCATGGAGGATACCAGTACCAGACCTGTCAGCAGACATACTACGATTGTATCCCAGAATACACCGGACATAGAGATCAGAGCCTGTCTTGCAGGGTTTCTTGTAGCCGCACATGCGTCTACGATAG
>CALASU010000059.1 GCA_937888765.1 uncultured Clostridia bacterium
ATTTTCTTTTTAAATTCAAAGCTGTATTTTGCCATGAAAAAACCGACCTCCCAATTGTTAGATTTTTAGGTCTAACTTTTGGGGGTCGGTTCATTTCGTGCTTCTTTTTTTACTCCACTTCAATCTCTTTCAGGAACCCATGCAGACCTTTGAGTCTGCTCCATTCCTCCGCCAGAATCTGCGGCAGATCGGGGGAGAAAACAAAATCCTCCATACCGCCCCTTGTGCTGACAAGAATATCCTTCTTTTTATACCAGCTTTGCAGCAGGGGGTCTAAGGCATCATTCCTGATTTTTTTATATTCTTCGCCCTCCAGTACAAACAGTGGGTCTTTTTCAATTTTCTTCGCAATCCGCAGAAATGCCGCAGGATTGCTGTCGATCTTCTTACGGAAAGCTGTCAGATAGGCAGGTGTTGCGCAATACATCCCCAAGCCATGCACAAAGCCCTCACAGTTCAGCTCAAAATAAAACGCAGGACGCAGCTTCCAGCCTGTCCCCTTTACCTTTTCTTCATGGAAGACCACCCAGCGGCAGGCACGATAAGGGCTTTTATCCCTGCTGTAGCGAATATCACGATTGATGCGGGAAACGGAATAATCCATCTTCTCGCCGCAGAATTGCGGACTCAGCTCCGCCAGATCCGCCGCAAATCTATCAAAAGGATCTTTCAGTACCGCTTTATACCTATCACGGTTCTGATCCATCCATTCCTTGCTGTTGTTCATCCTCAATTCCCATAAAAAATCTATCGTTTCGGGCTTGAAACCCTCGAATCTTTTCATATGCTCACCTCTCAGCCAATTATACCATAAAAGCAATTGCTTTTCGCTCCGAAAAATATAAAAAAGACTTGGGATTTCTCCCAAGCCTTTCTATTCTTTCCTGTTCCCCGCAAAAACGAAGTTTTTGCAAATCGGGTCAAGGGGGTGACCCCCTTGCAGGGTGTGGGACAGCGTCCCACGGTTTTAAAATTCCATTTTTTCTTTCAGATAACCAACCAGTTCAGAGATAGGCATTCTTACCTGGTCCATTGTATCTCTGTCACGTACTGTTACGCACTGGTCTTCTACGGATTCGAAGTCATATGTGATACAGAAAGGAGTACCAACTTCGTCCTGTCTTCTGTAGCGTTTACCAATAGAACCTGCATCGTCGTAATCACAGTTGAATTCTTTTGCGATCATTGCGTATACTTCGCCTGCCTGATCGTTCAGCTTTTTGCTCAGAGGCAGTACAGCCGCTTTGATGGGTGCCAGAGCGGGATGGAAGTGCAGAACTGTTCTCACATCTTTTTCGTCGATCTGTTCTTCATCATACGCATCACACAGGAATGCCAGTGTTACACGGTCAGCACCAACGGAGGGTTCGATACAGTAAGGAACGTATTTTTCATTCTTCACCTGATCGAAGTATGTCATGTCTTCGCCGCTTGTGTTCTGGTGGCACATCAGATCGTAGTCTGTTCTGTCAGCAATGCCCCACAGTTCGCCCCAGCCGAAAGGGAATTTGTATTCGATATCTGTTGTGCCTTTGCTGTAGTGGGACAGTTCTTCGGGAGAGTGGTCTCTCAGTCTCATGCGTTCTTCTGTCATGCCCAGTTTCAGCAGGAATTCTTTACAGTAATTTCTCCAGTAACCGAACCATTCCATATCTGTACCGGGTTCGCAGAAAAATTCCAGTTCCATCTGTTCAAATTCTCTTGTTCTGAATGTGAAGTTACCGGGTGTGATTTCATTACGGAAAGATTTACCGATCTGACCGATACCGAAAGGCAGTTTCTTTCTGGATGTTCTCTGTACGTTTTTGAAGTTTACAAAAATACCCTGTGCTGTTTCAGGACGCAGGTAAACTACGTTTTTCGCATCTTCTGTTACGCCCTGGAATGTTTTGAACATCAGGTTGAACTGACGGATATCTGTGAAGTTATGTGCACCGCAGGAAGGGCAGCATACGTTGTGTTCGTCAACAAATGCTTTCATTTCTTCGTTGCTCCAGCCGTCAACTACCTGTTCGGGCATGTTGTTTGCTGCAATGTGGTCTTCGATCAGTTTGTCTGCTCTGAAGCGTTCTTTACATTCCTTACAGTCCATCAGAGGATCGGAGAAGCCGCCAACGTGACCGGAAGCCACCCATGTCTGAGGGTTCATCAGGATTGCACAGTCAACACCCACGTTCATGGGGT
This sequence comes from uncultured Clostridia bacterium, assembly GCA_937888765.1. Taxonomy (GTDB): domain Bacteria; phylum Bacillota; class Clostridia; order Lachnospirales; family Anaerotignaceae; genus Anaerotignum_A. The sequence goes on from CALASU010000059.1 coordinate 2,185, forward strand.
TTTCCTGGATGAATTTCTTCCACCATGCTTTTTTCATGTTGTTTTTCAGTTCTACACCCAGAGGGCCGTAATCCCATGTATTTGCCAGACCACCGTAAATTTCAGAGCCGGGATATACAAAACCTCTGTTTTTTGCCAATGCTACGATTTTTTCCATAGATTCTACTGCCATTATCATTTCCTCCTTTTTTTCTGTGGGGCTCTGCCCCACACCCCGCAAGCCTTTTGAAAAAGGCTTGACCGAAAACTTTTATACGAAATCAAACTGCGTTTGATTTCAAAAGATATTTTGCAAGGGACGAATAAAATAAAAAAACTTTCATCGCTTGCTATAAAGCAAGGGACGAAAGTTATATACTCTTCCGCGGTTCCACCCTCGTTGACTGACGAAAATCATCAGCCCTCTTTTGTGAATCGTCTGCTCCAAAGTGCCCTTCTCTGTTTCGCATTACCGTTTCGCACCAAACAACGGTTCTCTGAAAATCCTCCGCAGATACTCCTCTTTTTCATCGCAGTCATTATGAACTTGTGGTCTATGATACCGCTTTTGTCCCACAATGTCAAGGCGAAAAGTTGCACTTAAATCTCTATATTTTTCCATGACTCATGTACACTTTTCCACAAAACATGAACAGTAGTTCAGTCACTGTTCAAAAAAATCGCGGCTTTTCAGACATACGCCCATATGTATCTCCATATAGCTTTTCAGGATAACAGACAGTTGTTCCAGTGCTTCCTCAGACAGATTGAACCCAAAAATAGCCTTTCCTTCCTTGGACAATACATGGTCGAACGCCTTTCTGACAGCATCATACACAAAAATGCTGTTAGATGTTTTATGTTCTTCGCAGTAAAAGGCATCCAGTCTGCCGTCGAAATAAATATCGCCATCACTCTCGCCGCAGATA
>CALASU010000060.1 GCA_937888765.1 uncultured Clostridia bacterium
TTACTGCTGCTGCCGCCGTTACTGCTGCCGCCGCCTGTTGCAGGAGCTGCAGGTGTTGTTACTGTAACCTTAGCCGCTTCGGAAGCACCCATATCTGCTGTTTCTGCCACTCTTGCATATACAGTATATCCTGTAGATGCTTTCAGATCTGTAAAGCTGCCTGTTGTATTCCAGTTTGCAGGCTCTGCTGTACCTGCCGCACAAGCATATTCATAGCCTTCTGTTTTGTTTTTCACAGTGATGCTGTTATAAGTCACTGTCAGATCTTCTGCTGTCAGTTTCGCACCTTCGCCTGTGTATACAGGTTTTACTTTCAGTGTATAGCGTGCTTCTGCTGCCATATATTCAGCATCTGCATCTGTGGAAGCAGTGATCACTGCTGTACCGTCTTTCCGTACAGTTACGTTACCGTCTGCATCTACAGTTGCTACTTCTGTATTGCTGCTGGAGTATGTTACCACAGCACCTTCACCCAGTGCAGGTGTCCATGTCAGTGCGGGTTCTGTTACATCCAGACCATCTGCATAAACCACTGCCACTTCTGCAGAAGCAAATGCACCTGTTCTTGTTGCCAGAGTGGAAACCGTTACTGTTGCAGGCTCACCTGTTTTTTCTGTATAGTAGTTTGCAGAATCGCCTGTAGGTGTGAATGTCCATTTCAGAGTTACCTCTGTTGCTTCTGTTGCTTCAGCAAGACCTGCAGCTTCAGCTACTGTGCCGTCACCTGTCAGAGGTGTATTTTCATCGCCATAAGTAAATGTTACATCACCTGTTACACCATCTGCTGTTACTGCTGCTTTCAGCTGTGCAACTGTATAATCTCTGCCGATTGTTGCAGGAATATTTGCTGTTACAGCAGGTTCTTCATATACAGTTGCAGGAAATTCTACTGTTACTGTATCTGTTTCTGCATTGAAATCATACTTATCAAAACCTGTTACTGTTACAGAGCCAGCAAATTCATATGCTGCACTTGCAGGACTCAGTTTGATTTCTGCCACATAAACTCTATCTGCGGCAAATTTATTGCCATTAAATGCTGTTTTTGTTTCGCCGTCTTTTACAAACCATTTTGTTTCCGTTACTTTATATTTTGTTTCCGTTGTGGATGCTGTACCGGGTTCTGCCAGTGTTACAGGAGCTGTCAGGCTCAGTGTTACTGCAGAGATTTCTTCCTTCGCTGTTCTGCTGTCCAGTACATAAACGATGTTCAGAGTATCTTTTTCTCTTGTAACTTTCTTAATCACTGTTGCATCCTCGTCAACAGCACCGGTTACGCCAGTTACTTCGATTGCCTTAAGAGCAGCATCATTAAATTCATAACCGTCTTTTGCAGTCAGTGCAATTGTTGCCTGATAGATTGTATAAGGTTCTGCATCTGTAAATGTAGCTGCCTCATATACATCCCATACAACTTCGCCTGCTGTATAATTTGCACCACCATCTACTGCTGCTGTTTCAACCAGAGGTTTGCCTGTTTCAGGTGCTGTGATGCCAACGCTTACACTGTCAATCTGATATGCCGCTACATTGAATGTCCATGTCAGTGTCATTGTTTTTGCATCGCCGGCAATTGCTGCCGCGGGTGTTACACCACCGATTGCAATTTTTTCTGCTGCTGTTTTCGCACTGTCTGCAAATGTTGCATTATCTGCTGCCTCCAGTGTTACTGTTGCTGTGTATGCAGTCAGAGGAGCAAAAGTATCCGCAGCGGGTACCCATGTGATAGCACCGCCATTAGCCAATGTATATTCTTCCGCAGAATCAGATGCTGCTGTTGCTGCAGGTTCTTCGCCCGGTGCAGGTGCAGCAAATGTGATTGTTTTGATATCTGTATCTGTAATGGATGTTGCTGTTGCAGGGAATGTCAGTACTACTGTCAGTTTATTATCTGCTACTTTTTTAGCTGCATCATTGATGCCTGTTACTGTAGTATTTTCGTCAAATACATAGCCAGTCTTAGGTGTTACGGTAAAACTTGCTGTATATGCTGTGCCGTCTGCAAACTTATCACCCACCAGCGCAGGATTCCATGTTACTTCCATGTTTTCTTCATCTACACCTCTTGTTGCTGTTGTTGCAAGTGTTACTTCAGGTGCAGCGCCAGCCACAGGTGCAGTGATTTCTCCTGTAAATACAACCTCATCGATAGTTTCTGTCCCTGTTTGTTCATAATCCATCTCTGCAGTCAGCAGCTTACCATCTACCTTTACAGACTGCAAACCTGCCTCCAGCCATTTTGCATCTGCATTCTCTGCAAATTTATAACCGTTGAGTGCTTCAAATGTAAACTTTGCTTTATATGCTGTAAGAGGTTCAAATTTTCCGTCTTCGGGTAGTTCAGGTTCCCATTCGATTGTTGCCTTAAGATTAGAGTTATCTACTTCTTCCGCACTTGTATCTGTTACAGTCTCTACAGTTACTTCTTTAGTTGCCTCAGCGCCTGCTATAGGTACCTCAACATACTCAATCTTTACTGTTTTGATTTCTTTTTCTTCCTGTACAGACGCTTTTACCTCCCAGCCTTCTGCAAAAGCAAATGCTGTTTCACTGATATCAGGCTGGTTTGTAAATGCTGTACCATTTTCAAACACTGTATTCTGCAGAAGATGTGTATTTTTTAAGCCATCTCCATGGAATGTATCTGTGCCATTAAACAAATATGTTTTTTGCTGTTTACCTGTATCATTCCATGTTGTATCGATCGCATACCATGCGTCATCAATGTATGCATAGTTCCACATATGTCCGCCATCATTCCCTGTGCCATCGCCAAGAATGCAAGGGATTTCTTCCAGATCACAAAGCACTTTCAATGCTTTAGCATAACCTTCGCAAACAGGACCGCTCGCTCCTGTCTGCCCTGTCAATGCACCCAGACATACATGAGCAGAATAAGGTTCTTGGGGATATACTGTATTATATTCATTATGCTGCACCAGCCAATAATCAAAGTACGCAACCTTGCCTGCATCTGTCAGATGGTCATCAAATGTTACAGAAGAATCCAGTGTAATACCGTGATATGCAGCAAAGGCATCTTTCTCAGTGTTAAAAGCTTTTTTAATAATTTCTGCTTTTGCAGCTACCTCAGAAACAATTGTTCCGCTCCGATATTCTTCTGCACGAATATCAAATGTATTGTCATTTTTTAATACAAGTGTCGGAATAACCCCTTTTTCTGATTTTAAAATTGCAATAGAAATGTTTTTTCCTAACCAATATACTTCCGGATGATCTCTCAGGAACGCAGCATATGCATCTTTTATTGCAGTATTCAGAAATTCTTCTGCCGTAGTTTGCTGCTCTGTAGCAAGTTCTTCTTTAAATGTGAACACACCGGCTGTAATCATATGACATGATCCACTTACTAAAAATGCCTCTGTATCAGATTCAGCACTATCGCTATAGTACTTTGCATCCATCAGATAATCATAGTTACCATCACCATCTGCCGCTTCTACCAGATCTCTATAGAATTCAACCATCTGTACCGGCAGATCAACACGATCAATCCAATCCGGATCCTTTTCTTCGGCAGAATCAACTTCAACACCTGTAAAATAGGTATCCCATACGCCGACATCGCTATAAAACATAGGTCTGCTGTCTGCAGTTATCTGCACTTCATCAAAAATAAGTTCTGAAATAACCCATTCTTCTTCCGCAGGTTCTTCCGATTCCTCTGCTTTATAGCAGTCTGCAACATGTTCATGTTCTTCCGCTTCGCAGATCAGCTCTACTGCAAAACAGTCTTCGCCATGTGCATAACCTTCAGCTTCTTCCAGTTCACAGTTCTGAACTGTTTCATAGCATTCTTCTGTATGTTCATGTTCTTCTGTTTCATCTGTGCAGATCTGTGTGCTTACAAAGCAGCCGTCGCCATGCGCATGACCTTCTGCTTCTTCCAGTTCGCAGTTCTGAACTGTTTCATAGCATTCTTCTGCATGCAGATGTTCTTCTTTCCCGCATACAGGCTGTGCATCTTCTGCCCATGCCGTTGCAGGAAGTGAGGTCAGTATCATGCAAAGTGTCATGAACACTGACAAAAATTTCTTTTTCATATACATTCCCTCCTTATTAAAAATGAACTTTGTTTGGTTTGACATTTTTCACATAATACTCCCCATTTCAGAATACCATCTTCCCCCTGAATTACAAGCGTTTTCCCATTAAAAACCTACTTTTTTCATAGATACAAAAAGAGAGAAGTTCCTCACTTCTCTCTTCACTATTCATTCATTTTTTCGGACAATACTGTGTGCAGAGCTTATCTGTACAGTTTCCGCATTTCAAAGCTGCATTCGAGCCGTCCCAGAACCGTTCGGGGGCAGCCATGACCGTATATTCCCATAATACCCATACCGCAAATGCCATTATCACAAGGCTTTTTGCATAAAAGCCTTCCACAAACAGCAGCGGCGTAAACATCATGGCATGATCCCAGTTGAAGATACGGCAGGTTGTGCAGCAGCGATTCTGCATGAACACACGGAACGGACACCAGATCAGCACACAGATCAGATCACATACATAAAAGAATATGCTGATCAGAAACAGTATCGCATCACTGATGATTTTCATATGACGCAGACCGCCCAGTACAGCAATCATTGCCGCCCATACCAGAAAAATCTGATATGCCTTTTTGGTATCCTTTGCAATATGCTCTCTCAGCTTTGTTTCATCCAGTCTGCCCTTGACAGGTACGAACCGTTTTTCAAACAGCTTCTGTGAGCCAAGCGGCACAACCCCTTTCATGGGGATCAGCTGAAACAGCATATCCATCATCCATACACCCCACAGAAGATGCAGAACGGAAAATCTGCTGAAGAAATTCCAGCCATTGATAATTTCAAATTCCTGCGGCTTCCACATATACATGGCAATCCCCAGAGCCAGGACCAGACAACGCCCGATCAATCTGGCTATGTAATTCTTCCGCATTATAGACAGCTTCTTTTTTTCTCCCGAATAAGCAGCTACTTCAATTTCATTCATCTCAAACAACCCTTTCCCGCTTATGTTACCTATCCATTTTATCATAAACTGTCGAAAGAAGCATCGTTTTTTTTATTTTTCTGCATCAGGCTTTTTTCTTTCTGTAATACTATGCTGTCCATAAAAAGGGAGAATCCCAAAATGGATTCTCCGAAAAAAGTATCTGTTATTCTTCTGCACGAATCGCCCAGCGCATTTTTGTAGATTTCGCTCTGCCGTTGCGGAAACATTCTTCCGCAGAAGGACGGATCACATCCTTCGCCACTTCGCTGTAAATCCCTTCTCTTTCCAGCTGTTTAAAGGATTTCTTTACCAGTCTGTCTTCCCCGGAATGGAAAGTAAGGATTGCCGCTCTGCCATTGGGTGCAAGCACCTGCGGCAGTTTTTCCAGAAACGCATACAGCACTTCAAATTCACTGTTGATATCAATTCTGAGTGCCTGAAAGGTTCTCTGGCAAGATTTTTTAATGGCTTCCTTCTGTTCCTTCTGGGGCAGAAATGCCAGTGCTTCGGTGATTGCATTTCTCAGATCTGTTGTGGTTTCGATGGCTTTGCCTTTTTTTCTCCACTGCAGAATGGTCTGTGTGATTTCTGCCGCATAGGGTTCGTCTGCATTTTCAATCAGCATCCCCTGCAGCTCCTCTTTGTCCACTTCTTTCAGTCTTTCTGCTGCACTGATGCCCTTCTGGGGATTCATACGCAGATCCAGAGGGCCGTCTACCTTAAAAGAAAAGCCCCTGTCGGGATTGTCAATCTGCATGGAGGATACGCCCAGATCCGCCAGAATAAAATCAAATTTTTTGCCTGTTTCCTCAGAAACCTTATCAATATCCGCAAAGTTCTGCAGTCTGACTGTCAGAATCTCTTCGCCAAAGCCCTCTTTTGCAAGGCGTTCCTTTGTTTTGGCGGATTCAATCGGGTCTACATCCAGACCGTAAATATGCCCCTCGCCCTTCAGACAGTTGAGCATAGCTTTTGTATGTCCGCCATAGCCCAGTGTGGCATCCAGACCAATCTGTCCGGGCTGAATCTGCAAAAAGTCCAAAATTTCCTGTACCATAATGGAAATGTGCATCCCTGCGGGAGTGCTGCCCCTCTGAATGACCTTTTCAATGGTATCTGCATATTTTTCGGGATTGTGTTCTTTATATTTTTCCTTGTAGCTCTTGGGGTGCGTACCGGAGTAACGCACTCTGCGCTTGTGCTGTTTTTCCTGCTGTTCCATGTTTTTTTGCTCCTTTCAGCAACTATTCTTTTCCGTCTGAGTTTCATTATAAAAGAAGAACGCGAAAAAAGGAACAGCTTTCTGTTCCTTTTTTCGCGAATGTAGTTTCAAATATTTTTCCGAATGGCTCTTTCGGTTTCTCCTGTCCCAATTGAGGAATAATCCTTACAGGAGGTTTGCTCTTTCGAGCAGTTTTGAAGTTTAAGAATGAAGAATTAGTTTTGTTAGCCTTGACTAACTTATGTACTCATTATAACAACCCAATTCCTACTTGTCAACTATTTTTTCCAACTTTTTTAAAATTTTTCAATCTTTCCATTTTCCGAAAATTCCTCTATACTAAAGCTATCATACAATTAAGGAGGACTTTCTAATGAAACCCATTTTTATGATATTCGGATTTTTATTTCTGGGAATCGGCGCTGTCGGTACCGTGATTCCTGTATTACCTACCGTACCTTTTCTGCTTCTGGCATCCGCTTGTTTTGCCAAGGGATCTGATCGGGTCAATCAGTGGTTTCTAAATACCGCCATTTATCAGAACCATCTGGCAGAGTTTGTTCAGACCCGCTCTATGACACAGAAAACAAAACTCTATATCCTGCTGCCTGTAACTGCCCTTTTATTTGTGGCATTCTTTTCTATGGAAAATATCTATGGCAGAGCGACAATCCTGATTCTGCTTGCTGTCAAATATTATTATTTTATCTTCCGCATCAAAACCATAAACGACAAAAAAGAGGCATAACTGCCTCTTTTTTGTCGAATGATGTAATTTTTTCCGAATGGCTCTTTCGGTACCTGTCCCGATCTGATAATCCAAACAGGAGTTGCTCTTATGAGCGTTTTGAGTTAAGAATGAAGAATTAGTGATGAGTTAGTTTTAGCTAACTTCTGAAATTAGTATACCAAAGCTAACTCCTGTTGTCAACTGTTTTTTCCAAGTTTTTATATTTTTCAGCAAAAAATCCTGTGAGAACTCTCACAGGATTTTATTTTTTATGCCATATCTTTTTTCTGAATCGCCGCTCTCTGAATACAGATTTCTTCCCATGTGGGCAGTTTTGCAATTGCTTCTGTCAGTTCACTCAGCATCATAGGAATATTGATACCCTGCGGGCAGGCTGTCATGCATTTGCCGCAGCCGATACAAGCGGAAGGCTTTTTCTCTGCGGGCAGTGCTTCTACTGCCATAACTGCATTTACTGTCGGCAATACACGCAATTCATTATACACATTCAGCAGCATCGGGATATCCAGACCCTGCGGACAGCCTGCACAACAGTAACGGCAGGAAGTACAGGGAATAGAATCTTTCATCCCCTCTGCAATATCCAGCAGGAGATCAGTTTCTGCTTCTGTCAGAGGTTTGTCCTCGGAGAATGTTTTTACATTATCCTGCATCTGTTCCAGATTAGACATACCGCTCAGTACCATTTTCACATTGGGCAGTGCCTGCAGGAAACGGAAGCCCCATGCCGCTGTGGATTCCTCGGGACGCAGTACTTTTAATTTCGCTTCTGTTTCTTCGTCGAATTTTGCAAGTTTACCGCCGCGTACAGGCTCCATAACCCATACAGGGATATTATGTTCTGTCAGCAGTTCGTATTTTTCCTTTGCACTCTGCAGTGTCCAGTCCAGATAGTTCAGCTGGATCTGACAGAATTCCATATCTTCGCCGCAGTAGTCCAGGAATTCTTTCATTGTTTCCAGACTGCCGTGTGTAGAAAAGCCCAGATGCTTGATTCTGCCCAGACGTTTCTGTTCTTTAAAGTAATCCAGAATGCCCCACTGAGGATCTGTATAGATTTTCACGGATTTTTCATATACATTGTGCAGCAGGTAAAAATCGAAATATTCTACCTGACAGCGTTTCAGCTGTTCTTCAAAGATCAGCTTGGGATTATAAGTATCTTCCAGCTGAGAAAGGTCTGTGATCTGATGACCGGGGTATTTTGTAGCCAGATAGAAAGATTCTCTGTCGTGGCTTGCCAGTACACGACCAATCACACGTTCAGACTGTCCGTCATGGTAAGGGAAAGCGGTATCGAAGTAGTTTACGCCGTTTTCCAGTGCATAGTCCACCATTTCGGCTGTTTTCA
>CALASU010000061.1 GCA_937888765.1 uncultured Clostridia bacterium
GCCGCTGAAGGGGTCGGTGCACGCAGATCTGCCACAAAATCCGCAATAGTCACATCTGTTTCATGCCCCACTGCCGAAATCACAGGAATTTCTGATGCAAAAATCGCCCGTGCAACTTCTTCCTCGTTAAATGCCCATAAATCCTCGATAGAGCCGCCGCCACGCCCCACAATGATGACATCCGCTTTTCCCCATTGGTTTGCCAATCTGATAGAGTTGGCAATATCAGCCGCCGCCTGTTCTCCCTGCACCAATGTAGGAAAAACAGCAAGTTTTACTCTGGGATCACGCCGCTTAGCAATCTGTATCATATCCCGCACAGCTGCTCCCGTAGGGGAAGTGATCATTGCAATACAGCCGATATGTGCAGGAATCTCCCGTTTAAAATCCGCATCAAACAGACCTTCCTCTGCCAGCTTCTCTTTCAGCTGTTCAAATGCCATCTGCAGTGCCCCAACACCAATCGGTTCCATAAATTCCCCATAGAGCTGATACTGTCCCGTTTTTTCGTACAGCGAAACAGAGCCGTATAAGATCACACGCATTCCGTTTTCGGGCAAAAACGGAATCTGCATGGCATTCTGTCTGAAAATGACGCAGGAAATCGCCCCCGCGGCATCTTTCAGCGTAAAATACCAATGCCCCGAGGAATGTGCCTTGAAATTGGAAATTTCCCCCTGCACCAAGAGGCTGTTCAGTATAAAATCATTTTCCAGCAGATTTTTGATATAGCGGTTGATCTGTCCTACCGTAAAAACCTTTGGTGCGATCATAGGGACACTTCCTTTTTCTTTCCGGTTTTATTCTTTCTTACAGTTTGGCTGCCTTGCCCAGTACCCCATTGATAAATGCAGGGGCTTCATCGGAGCTGAATTTTTTCGCCAGCTCTACCGCTTCGTTGATCGCAACCCCTACAGGCACTTCGCCAAACTTCATTTCATACACTGCCAGACGCAGAATCGCCAGATCTACTTTATTCATGCGTTCCACATCCCAGCCCTTTGCAGCAGCCGCAAGGACAGCATCAATTTCTTCCATATGTTCATGTACGCCTTCCACTTCGGAAAGGATAAATGCTTTTTCTTCTTCCCCCACAGGTTCTTCCGCTTCTGTAAAGAACAGTTCCTTCACCTGTTCAAATTCCGCTGCTTCGCTGAAATCCATCTGGAACAGCAGGAAAAACGCATTCTTTCTTGCACTTCTTCGGCTCATAGTATACCTCCTGATTCTTTTGCATACAAACTTTCCAATAAAGAATAACAGACGGGTCTTCAGGAAAAGTCCCAAAGCCCGCCAAAATAGTATTGATTATTCTTCTGTTGTTTCTTCTTTTTCCTTCACAATACCGGAAACGCTCACGTTAACAACAGCCACATTCAGACCTGTCATGGTTTCCACTGCATTTTTTACTTTCTGCTGTACTTCCTGTGCAACATCCTGTACCTTTGTGCCAAAGTACACAATGATATCCAGGTCCAGAATCACTTCATTTTCGTCCTTCGCAATTTTCACGCATCTTGTGTGGCCTTTTTTACCAAAAAATTCCACCAGATTTTTACCATGGCTGCCTTCTGCAACCCCTTCTGCTTCCAGTGCCGCTGTCACAGCAATCACGCTGATAACTTCATCTGCAATCTGAATCTGACCTTTCATTTTATGTTCAGACATCTCTTTTCCCTCCTGTTTTCCTGTTCTGTTTTCATTCTATTCTGCTCATGGAAATCTATACAATATCCAATCTTTTTAAACATATTCTTATGACGAGTATACCATAAAAGCCGCATATTGTAAATGAATACAAATCAAAATATACATGGCAACAGGCGGAAAGAACTGCCGTTCCTCCGCCTGTATGCAAGTGTACTCTATTATTTTTGTATACATCATTTTTTCTGCAGGGTATTGATGCGGATTTTGGAAGCATCATATCCTGTCTTACGCTTTACAATATCTTCAATCTGTGCCACTTCTGCATCTGTAAGCGTATCCTTATCCACAACCACATCCACAGTATCCGTATCCATGCGGACATAAGCCTCTTTAAAGCCCTTGGATTCGATCATGGCTTCTGCCGCAGTTTCCTTTTCGATGCGTTCCTGCAGCTGCAGCATATTATCCGTGCATTTTTCTTTTTGCTCCTGACTGATATTTTCATTATTCAGCATTTCCGTCAGGATATCCTTCTGCTTTGCTCTGGACTGCTCTCTGTCAAGCTTCGCCTCCGCAAAATAAGAATCCCCTGTCAGAGCATTTGCATCCGCACTTACATAAACCGCCGCACCGTCGCCTGTCGTTTCCGCCAGTTCCGTGCCCGTTGTCAGCTCCGCCGTAATCGGATCCAAAGAAATCTCCTCTGCACTCACATCATCGGGCAGGGCAGAATATTCCACCAATGCCGCCACATCCCCCTCTTCTGTCAGCTGTAAAGCGGTCTGATTCCCCTCAGAAGAACGACTCTCCTGAAAATTCAGATATCCTGCCGCCGCGATCATCACCGCCAGTGCCGTTACCACTACCTGATTCCGCTTAATCACAAACATACTGCATCCCCCTTTATTAGCCTCTTTGTTTTTTATTTCATCTTCAGTACTGCAATCTTATGCGCAGGCACATCCAGCAATGCCTGTGCCGCATGATTCAGTGCCGCACAGACCTCGGGATCCGCACCGCCCTGTGCCACGATTACGACCCCCTCCACTTCGGGCGAATCTGCCGAAAGAATCAGCGGTGCCGTGTTTCCCTTTCCATCCTCCAGAAGCACGATTTCTGTTTCTGTACGCAGACTTTCGCTCTGGTCACTTTTGCTTTCCTCCCGCACTTCCTGCTGAGCCACAGTCTTTTCCTCCGTTTTGCGATAGGTCAGCATGACATCCACCTGCCCTGCCCCTTCTATTTTGGATAACACCTCTGCCATACGCCGTTCTGTTTCGTTGTCCTGCCTTACCTCTGCCTGTGCGTTCTGCATCGGCTCTGTCTGTATTTTTTTCTCCTTCGAGAATATACCACCCGATGCCAGAAGCAGTACCCCCGCCAGAAGCGCAAACAGTACATTGCTCCGCATTTTTTTGTTCTCGGGACGAAACAGTTCCTTCCAAAAATCCTTTTGCATCTTCTTCACCCTTCATTCGTATATTTGTATGTATCTAACCATTCCCAATTTTCCCACTCTTCCCATTTCAACCGACTTTCCTGCCTTGTTTGCATCACAGGCACTTCCGTTTTTCCCATCAGCTGCAGAAACGGATGCAGTACCGCCGTCAGTATAAAAATACCGAGTATCAGCTGTGCATACCGCCGCTGTCTGCCATCCGGCAGGAGAAGCTCCGTCAGTGCCGAAAAAATCGTCAGAGCCGTTATAGTTTTTATATATGCCGTAAAAGCCGTAATCATTCCTATACCCCTCCCAACAGCAGTAATACGGAGAAGAGAAACATCCCCTCTCCCAATACGATCACGCCAAGCAGAAGCCCTGTATAATCGCCTGCCGCCGAATATTTTTCTGCGGTCTCTTTTGTACCGTACTTAAAATCGGGTAAGTAAATGTCTATAAGACCGTCGAGCATTCTAAGCGTTTCGGGCTTTTCGTAGCCGCCGCTGTTCCACACGGTCGGTATTTTTAAGCTTGGCTTTACCCTTTCAAGCACACGCGCGACGGTGTCGGTGTGGTGCGTTGGGGTGACAAATTCTATGCAGTGAACGCCCTGCTCTTCAAGCTCAAATATCATTTTGCCGAGGCGGTTTTCGTCTGCCCTCTCTCCTGTCTGTCCTCGGCTTATGTCGCGGTTCTGACAGTACACGCATCCGAGTGAGCAGCCCGAAAAGAATATTGTTCCCGCGCCGCGCTGACCCGAAAGGCAGGGCTCTTCCCAAAG
>CALASU010000062.1 GCA_937888765.1 uncultured Clostridia bacterium
ATTTTCTTCGCTGCCCAGGTCCAGAATCAAAATCATATCCTGTTTCATAGTAACCTCCCGTTTATTTAAAATTTTAGAATTAGTTACGAGTTGCTTAACTGAGTTTATTCTATCACAACAAGTTTCATCAGAAAATAGAATTTTGCGATTTTTTGTCCGAAATGAATAAAAATTCTGATGTGAAAGCATAAGGAATTCTTATTGCGATAATTATTACGATAAATTATATGAAGTTCGAGATTTGGAAGGGTTCGGGAAACCCGTTTGGGTTTTCTGAGTGGAATCCGCAGGGCGGACTTTGTTCGTCCGAGGAAAAGAGGGAGTTTCGAGGTGCTGGCACCACTGGAACTTATCTCTTTTTTCGCTGCCTTCTAACTCGAAATCCTGATTTCGAGTTAGCGCTTAGCGCTTTTACTGTTTGCCGGTGGAGCCGTGGCCACCTCTATCGGTATTGCCAAGGTCTTCAACTTCATCGAATACCAGCGCAGGCTGATGCTCGAAGATACGGAACTGGCAGATACGGTCATTCACTTCGATGACAGTATCCCGCAGGGCATAAGCGGGGAAGAACCACTGGTCGTTGTCGCCGCAGTAGCTTTCGTCCACAATGCCGCAGTGATTTGTCTGGATCACGCCGTAGTTTTTGAATGTGGAACTGCGGGGCACGATATGCGCTTCATAGCCCTTGGGCAGCTGCATGGCAATGCCCAGAGGGATCAGCTTGAATTCGCCTGCTTTCAGTTCGATTCTTTCCGCCGCACGCAGGTCGATCCAGTCGGATTTGCCGTCGATGTAGCGGAGCTTTTCGATTTTATCGCTCAGGTATCTGATTTTGATCGTTTCCATATTATATTTCCTTTCTTTTATGTGCTAAAGAAGGGGGGAACTTTCTTTTCTTGGGAAAAGTTCCCCCCTGAACCCCCTTCAAAAACCGCCTGCAGAAGAATGCGGGGCTTTGCCCCTGCACCTCACAAGCCTTTGAAAAGGCTTGACCGAAACTTTTTATTTGCCTTCGGCGGATAAATTCAATTTTTTCGGCAGAAATGGAATTTATTCAGCGGGGTAAAGATACAAAGAACTATTTTTAAAAGATTTTTGGACATCTATGATGCGTTGGTTAAAGCTGCCTTTCCAATGCAGTTTACTGCTTTTCAGGTCTGCGGCAAATTTTCCGTCCACCAGTACATCAATATACTGCATCAGGGGAAGGGCGCTGATTTCCTCCCAGCGATAGCCTGTATACAGCCAGATATTCTTGTCAGGATATTCTGCACGCACCTTTGCGGCAAGGCGTTCTACCTCACTGCGGTTGCCCTCAAAGAGGGGATCACCGCCGCTGAAAGTAATGCCGCTGATGTAATCCCTTGCAAGAATTTCAAAGAGTTCTTTTTCTGCGGCTTCGTCAAAGGAGATTCCGCTTTCGGGGTGCCATGTCTGCTGGTTATGACAGCCTTTGCAGTGGTGGGAACAGCCGGATACCCACAGCACCACACGCAGACCCTCGCCGTTGAGCATATCGTCTTTTGTGATGTTATGATAATGCATTTACATACTCTTCCTTTCTGCAATTTCTGCCATTTTCGCATCGTTCAGACGGGTATCGCCTTTGACACGGGAATAGGAGAGATAGCCGTTCATGCGGTCGATTTTGGTCAGGTTACTGCTGCCGCAGTTCGGACAGGTATCCATTTCCAGTTCCTGATGTCCGCAGTCGTCGCAGTAGGCAAGAGAAAGGTTTACACCCTCATAGAAGCCCATCTTCATGGCACGGCGTACCAGTGTACGGATGGCATCCAGATTGTAGTCGATGGGGTATTTTACATACTGGATCTTACCGCCGTTGGACAGATCCCAGAAGCGTTTTTCCAGATCCTGTTTTTCAATAGGTGTGATGTCTTCTGTGACATGGCAGTGGAAGCTGTTGCTGACATAAGGTCTGTCGGACACATTTTCAACCACGCCGTATTTTTTGCGGAACTGTGTTACCTGCAAACCGCAAAGACTTTCTGCGGGTGTGCCGTAAATGGCGTACAGATTACCGTCCTCTTTTTTGAACTGTGCGATTTTGTCGTTGATATGCTGCAGAGTATCAATGGCAAACTGTCCGTCTTCTACCAGAGATTTGCCGTTATGCAGTTCCTGCAGTTCGTTCAGAGCCGTGATGCCGAAGGATGCGGTTGCGGATTTCAGCAAAGGCTTGATTTTATCATAGATACCCAGATGACCGCCATAGAAACCGCCTTCGCAATATGCCAGCGGGTTCGTGGAAGCACGCATTTCGCCAAGATATGCGTAGGTACGGATATGCAGCTGACGGATCAGTTCCAGATAATAGTCCAGCACCTCATAGAAGGGCTTGCTTTCCTGCTTTGCTTTTGCATAGATCATGGGCAGATGCAGGCTCACAGCACCGATATTGAAACGCCCCACAAAAACGGGTTTGTCGTTTTCATCTGCGGGTTCCATGCCGCCTCGTTCAAACCAAGGGGAAAGGAACGCACGACAGCCCATGGGGCTAATGATCGCACCGTATTTTTTATACATTTCTGCGACATAGCCTTCGCCTGTCAGAGAAAGCCAGTCGGGATACATGCTCTTGGAGGAGCAGAGGATGCCTGCTTCAAATACATCCTCAAGTTCTTTGCCGGGACCATGCAGGTTTTCATCATACAGGAATACCAGCTTCGGGAAGAGAACGGGCTTTTTGCAGTTCTTTTTGCCCTGTCCCTTACGGCGTACATTCAGCATGGTAATAGAAGCCATTTTTGCAAATTTGCCTGTGCCTGTGCCGAATGTCATTGTGATGAAAGGATAATCCCCGCGGCTGGAAGCAACGGTATTGAATTTGTATTCCCAGCCCTGAAAGCCCTGATCGAAGTCTTTCTGCAGGTCTTTCATGGTTTCTCTGTCTGCTACACGGGCAGTCAGACCAAGGTCGATATAGCGGCGATAGTATTTTTCATAGCTTTTTTCTGCGAAAGGCTCTAACAGCAGATCCACAGAGGGGACAGTAAAGCCGCCGTACTGCTGGCTGGCCGCGGAAAGCACGATATCACCGATGACGTCAAAAGCAACTTCCAGTGTTTTAGGTTCGTTATACCACAGGTTGCCCATTTCAAAGCCGCCTGTCAGTACGCTTTTTACATCGAACAGACAGCAGTTCATGGTATCTCTGCGGGCGGACATATCGTGTACGTAGATGTACCCGTCACGGCATGCCTGCAGTTCTTCTGTTGTCATAAAGAATTTCTGATACAGCTCCTTATTCAGCTGATTGAATACCAGAGAGCGTTTTGTGGAAACCAGTGCACTGTCGGTATTGCTGTTTTCCTTATCGCCGATATACATGATGGACTGGCTTTTTTTGTAAACCTCATCCAGCATTTTTACGAAGTCCTGTTTATAATTGCGGTAATCCCGATAGCTTTTGGCTACCTCGGGCTTTACCTGCTCCAGAGCACCCTCCACGATGTTGTGCATTTCTGCAATGGGGATGCCCTCTTTGCCGAGGGATTTCGCTTTTTCTTCTACAAAAGAACAGATGAAATCCAGTTCTTCGGGTGTAAATTTGACAAGTACACGATAAGCGGATTTATTGACTGCAACCACGACCTTCTGAATATTCCATTCCTCGTGGGTATGATCTTTTTTGATGATATACATAAGTAGTTCCTCCTTTATAGACGGATCTGTCCAGTAAAATACTGGGGCTGTCTATAAATATACCATATATTGATTTTTGAAACAATAGTAAATCAAGATATAGTTTTTATTTCCAGAATACAATACTTACAGGCGTGCCTGTTTTACGGCATGATGCCAGCCTGCAACCTTTTTTTCTGCGGCTTGTTGAGAAAGTTCAGGGGAGAAAGCACAGGAAACCTGCCAGTTTCTTCTGATTTCGGTCAGATCCTGCCAGTAGCCGACAGCAAGTCCTGCCAGATACGCTGCACCCAATGCGGTTGTTTCCAGTGTGGAGGGACGCAGTACGGGAACGCCTGTGATATCGGACTGGAACTGCAGCAGGAAAGTATTTGCGGCCGCACCACCGTCCACGCGCAGTTCTGCAAGGGGAATGCCTGCATCCTGTTCCATTGCTTTCAGTACATCGCTTGTCTGATATGCCATGGATTCCACAGCGGCACGCACGATATGGCAGCGGTTTGCGCCTCGGGTCAGCCCTGTCAGTACGCCTCTTGCGTAGGAATCCCAGTAGGGAGCACCCAAGCCCACAAAAGCGGGGACGAGATATACGCCGCAGGTATCGTTCACTTCACGGCAGAGGTCTTCTGTTTCGTTTGCAGAGGAGATCATTTTCAATTCATCTCTGAGCCACTGAATCGCCGCCCCTGCCACGAAAATAGAGCCTTCCAGAGCATAGCTGACTTTTCCGTCCAGTCCCCATGCAATGGTTGTGATAAGCCCGTTTTTGGAGGATACAGGAGTATCGCCTGTATTCATCAGCAGGAAGCCGCCTGTACCATATGTATTTTTCGCTGTGCCGGGGGAGAAGCACGCCTGTCCGAACAGGGCAGACTGCTGATCGCCCGCCGCCCCTGCAATGGGGATCGCCGCACCGAACAGCAGAGGCAGGGAGTTGCCGAATACGCCGCTGGAGGGACGTACCTCGGGCAGGATGCTTTCGGGGATCTCCAGAAGTTCCAGAAGCTCCTTGTCCCATTCCAGTGTGTGGATATTAAAGAGCATCGTACGGGAGGCGTTGGAGTAGTCTGTGGCGTGTACCTGTCCGCCTGTCAGATTCCAGATCAGCCATGTGTCAATGGTGCCGAACAGCAGATTACCGTTTGCCGCCAGTTCCTTTGCTTCGGGCACATTCTGTAAAATCCAGCGGATTTTGGTTGCGGAGAAATACGCATCAATGGGAAGCCCTGTTTTTTCACGGATTTTTTCTGTCCAGCCTGCTTCCCGCAGGGTATCGCAGTAGGGGGCTGTGCGGCGGCACTGCCATACGATTGCGCGGTATACGGGCTTACCGTTGCGCTTGTCCCATAAAACCGTGGTTTCCCGCTGGTTTGTAATACCGATTGCGGCAATATCCTCTGCGGAAATGCCCTGTCTGGAAATGGCTTCTCTTGCGACTTCGAGCTGTGTTTCCCAGATTTCAGCGGCGTCATGCTCTACCCAGCCGCCTTCGGGATAATACTGTTTGAATTCCTTCTGTGCGGTGCTGTGCATCTGCCCGTTTCTGTCGAATAAAATGGCACGGGAACTGGTTGTTCCCTGATCTAATGCAAGGATATATTTCATGGCGTTTCCTCCTTTTGGTCTTTGTTACCTCTTTGCTAAAAAATAGTATAACAAAAACAGTAGGGAGCGTAAAGAGAGGGAAAAATAAAGTAAAAAAATTTATTTTTATAAGGAAATATGATATAATAGGTGCGCTGTCGATCCTTTCCAGCAGGGGGGAGGTGAGTATGATGTACGATGTTATTGTAGACTTCGTAGTTTCGGTTGCGGCAGGTGTAGTAAGCTGCTACATATGCAAATGGCTGAACCGGGACGAATAAAAGACAGCCAGCCAAAAAAAGAAACCCCACAGAACAGCCCTTCTGTGGGGTTTCGCTTTTGTGAGCATGATGCACAACGTTTACTGACTTCGTTTCAGTACTATTATAATAGCATATTTTGAAAAGTATGTCAATTTTACATATAAGGATTTGTTTTGCGTTCGATTTCCATTGTAGTGGAAGGACCATGACCGGGATATACCTGATAATCGCCGGGCAGAGCCGCCAGTTTTTTCAGGGATTTCAGGATGTCGCTCCAGTTGCCTGTTTCGAGGTCTGTTCTGCCGCAGGAGCCCTGGAACAGGGTATCGCCGGAGAACATCACGCTGCCGCTGATATAGCATACACTGCCTTCTGTATGACCGGGTGTCAGCATGACACGGAATTCCATATCGCCAACCTTTACCACATCGCCGTCATTTACCTGCACATCGGGGTAAACAGTCACAGCACCGCCGCAGAATGCGGAGCAGTTTACGGAAGCATCTGTAAACACACGCATTTCTTTTGCACAGCCAACGACAGTACAGCCGTATTTTTCAGCAACTTCGTTTACAGAGCCGATGTGGTCGAAGTGGCCGTGTGTCAGCAGGATATGTGTGGGTTTCAGTTCATTTTTTTCAATATA
Source organism: uncultured Clostridia bacterium (assembly GCA_937888765.1). Classification (GTDB taxonomy): domain Bacteria; phylum Bacillota; class Clostridia; order Lachnospirales; family Anaerotignaceae; genus Anaerotignum_A. The sequence goes on from CALASU010000062.1 coordinate 6,157, forward strand.
GGAAAATAAGGGTGCGGGATTGCCGTCGCAGTCGATGATTGCAGTCACACCGGCATCATCGGAAACGACATAACAGTTTGTACCGACGGAGCCGGAAGCATAACAAGCGATTTTCATTTCAGTTCCTCCTTGATGATTCAGATTTAAGATGTTTTTCAAATTATAACAGTCTCTGTATAAATTTGCAACAGGACATAAAAAGACCCTTCCGTTTCGGAAGGGCTTAGCATTATTTACGTTTCATTTTCTGTGTTTTTTCCACAAATCTTGCATTCTGTTCCTGCATTGCTTTCTGTGCGTTGTTTTTCTTTTTGTTTACCTTTGCATTTGCAGCTTTGTTTTCAGCGGATTTTTCATTCATCTGGCGATTTGCACTTGCAGTGATCTTTTCTGTGAATGTCTTTTTCTTTTTATCTTCCAGATTCATGCCTGCAATGCTTACGATATACATACCTGCGATGTCTACTTTTACGTTTTTCTTTACGGGCAGTACTTCGTATACGGGGTTATCGCACATCAGTGTTACGATCTGAGGGCCGATTTTTGCACGAACCAGATTTGTTTTACGCATTTTTGCGCTTTTGGGCATCTGTTCATAAACTGCTTTGGGTACATTCTTTTCTGTGGGTTTTTCCTGTCTTTTGTCAATGACAAAGATCTGCACAGTCATACGGTTCTGGTCGATGAAGTCCTGTGCTTGTACCATACGTTTCATACCTCTTTTGTTCAGGAAGTACAGACCCACAAAAATTGCTGCTAAAAGTAAGATGACGATTAAAAATACGTCAGACATATTCCAATCCACAAATGTTTCCTCCTTAAAATGTTTACAGGCAGATTACCTGTCGAATTTTTTACGTCTAACTATTTTACCATTGATTTGAAGTTTAGGGAAGAGGGAATCTTAATTTTTTCTATATTTTTTCATAGGAAAAGAGCTGAAAAGGAGCGGTTGCACATCGTCAGACGGGTGTAGTATACTAAAAGAGAAGATATGGAAGAAAAATAGGGGCAATTTTCGGGAGAGGAGGAAAAGGAAATGGAAATAGAGATGAATTTTTTTACATGGGCGGCATTGATAGCAATAGGGATCATGCTTGCGAATATCATACTGGCAAGCCTTGTGGTGTTTTTTGAACGCAGAAATCCCGCCAGCACGTGGGCATGGCTGTTCGTGCTGTTTTTTATCCCGATTCTGGGATTTGTGATCTATATGTTTTTTGGCAGAAACAGCAAACGAGAGAGAAAATTTCAGGAAAAAGGACGTTTTGATGATGCGGTATATTATAAATATCTTTCTAAAGACGTACATTCAGCGGAAAATATACAGCAGCAGAAAGCGTTTATTGAAAATAAAACAGAGTTGTTTCAATATCTGTATCTGCCTGAGCTTGCCTATCTGCATCTGAATTCGGGGAACTGGCTGACCTTTAATAATCAGATTACGTATTATAATAACGGGGACGATAAATTTGATGCCCTGATTGAGGATATTCGGGCGGCAAAAAAATTTATCCATCTGGAATATTATATCTGGCGGGGAGATCACCTTGGCAGACGTTTGGTTGAGGAACTGGCGAAAAAAGCAGCTGAGGGTGTAGAGGTACGCCTGTTGTATGACGGCATGGGAAATGCCCGTCTGCCTGTGGATTTCTTTTCAAAGCTCCAGCTTGCAGGCGGAAGCACTGCGGCATTTCTGCCGCCGTTTCTGGTTCGCATCAATTACCGTAACCACCGCAAGCTGTGCATCATTGACGGGGAGATCGGGTATATCGGCGGCTTCAATGTAGGGGACGAATATCTTGGCATTGTGAAGCGATACGGCCCTTGGAGAGATTCCCATTTACGTGTCTGCGGGGATGCCGTGGATGAAATACAGATGCGCTTTATCAAGGACTGGAACTTTACTTCACGGGACAATAAGGTGAAGCTGACAGAAAAGTATTTCCCTAAGCGGGAACAGACGGAAGGCGTCTGTATGCAGATCGTATCCAGTGGTCCGGATACCCATACGAAAAATATACGCAACGGGTATCTGAAAATGATGACGGAGGCAAAGCATCATATCTATCTGACAACACCGTATTTTGTGCCGGATGATGCCATGCTGGAAAGCCTGAAGATTGCGGCATTGTCGGGGATTGATGTGCGGATCATGATTCCGGGAAATCCTGATCATTTTTTTGTATATTGGGCGAGTATGTCGTATCTGGGAGAATTATTGGAAGCGGGTGTGCGCTGTTTCCAGTACGAAAAAGGCTTTATTCATGCGAAATCTCTGTATATTGACGGGCAGGTGGCTTCTGTGGGTACGGCGAATATGGATATCCGCAGTTTTGCACTGAATTTTGAAGTCAATGCCTTTGTATATGATGCAGACACAACAAAAGTATTGGAAGAGGATTTTCTGAACGATCTGAAAAGCAGTGTGGAAATCTCAAAGGACTGGTACGGCAGAAGACGCTGGTGGTTTAAGATAAATGAAGCCATTGCAAGACTGATTTCGCCTATGCTGTAAAAACAAAAGAGAGGAAGAAAAAAATGGACAGAATCGGATATGAAGCAAAAAAGACGGTATCGTTTTTTCAGATTGATAAAAACCGGAATATGAGCCCTGCGGCTCTGCTTTCGGATCTGCAGGAAATGGCGATCACGCACTCGGATACGCTGGGCTATACACTGGATTATATGTTGGAAAGACGGTGGGCATGGTCTGTGGTAAACTGGCATTTGAATATTCACCGTATGCCAAGACACGGCGAAACCATACAGATTCAGACATGGAATAATAAATTTGTACGCTTTCAGGCGGAAAGAAGTTTTTTCATGTTTGATGAAGCGGGAAATAAAATTTTAGATGGTATGTCCAGATGGGTATTTATGGATCTGGAAAAAAGAAAACCTGCCAATGCACCCAAAAAAATGGCAGAACGCTACCACAGCGGGCAGGAGCCTGCCATTGCCGATGAAAAATTCCTGATGCCGAAGGAAGCGGAGGGGGAACTGATCTGCACCAGAGAGCTTGTGGTGACCAGACGGGATACTGATACGAATGGACACGCCAATAACGTAAAATATCTGGAATGGGCGATGGATGATGTGCCGGATGCTATTTATGATGGTATGGAAATGAAGGATGTGCGGATTGTATACCGTAAGGAATGCAGACGCGGGGATACGGTACAGCTGAAAACCTTTGTGAAGGATATGGAAGAAGGGAAAGAGGTCTTTTCCTTCCTGTATGACGGGGAAACTCTGATGGCGGAAGTTATCACAATCTGGACATAAATAAAAAAGCCGTTCCTGTAAAAAGGAACGGTTTTTTAGATGAAAGAAAAAGAAAATAAAAAAATGGAAGTTACAGGGCTCGAACCTGTGACCCTCTGCTTGTAAGGCAGATGCTCTCC